>JADGAX010000001.1:600000-869793 GCA_015231795.1 Alphaproteobacteria bacterium
GCATCGCGCCAACGACGTCGCCCAATCGTCGGAGCGCGCCTCGGCCAATGTGCAGGCGGTGGCCAGCGCCGCCGAGGAATTGTCGGCGTCGATCAACGCCATCGGCCATCAGGTCGAGCAATCTTCGCATATCAGCCAGAACGCGGTGCAAGAGGCCGAACGCGCCGACACCCTGATTCAGGGGCTGGCGGAAGCCGCCAACCGCATTGGCGAGGTGGTCAGCCTGATCAACGACATCGCCTCGCAAACCAATCTGCTGGCCCTGAACGCCACCATCGAAGCCGCGCGCGCAGGCGAGGCCGGCAAGGGATTCGCCGTCGTCGCCAACGAAGTGAAAAATCTGGCCAACCAAACCGCCAAGGCGACCGAGGACATCACCCAACAAATTTCGTCGGTGCAATCGGCCACCAACGACACGGTAGACGCCATCCGCAGCATTGCCAAAACCATCACCCAGATCAACGACATCGCGGCCAGCATCACCAATTCCGTGGAGCAGCAGGGTGCCGCGACCGGCGAAATCGCCCACAATGCCCAACTGGCGGCCATGGGGGCCAGGGACGTTTCGGAACATATCGTCGAAGTTAGCCAGGGCGCCGAAAGCACCGGCACGTCGTCGGAAAGCGTTTTGTCGGCTTCGTCCGAATTGGCCAAGAACGCCGAACGCCTGCGCGGTCAGGTCGATGACTTCCTGCTTCACATCCGCAAGGGATCGGCGGCGTAGAGGCCGCGGTCAGCAGCAGAAAAAGAAAAAGGGCTGGAGAAATATCTCCAGCCCTTTTCTTATGCTGAAAGCCGATAGCTTAGTTCTTGCTCTTGTCGACCAGCTTGTTCTTGCCAATCCAGGGCATCATGCCGCGCAGCTTCTCGCCCACCACTTCGATCGGATGCTCGGCGTTCCTGCGGCGCGTCGCCTTGAAGCTGGGCTGACCGGCCTTGCATTCCAACACCCAGTCGCGCACGAAACGGCCCGACTGAATGTCTTCCAGCACGCGCTTCATCTCGGCCTTGGTCTCGGAGGTGATCAGGCGCGGACCCGTGCGATAGTCGCCATACTCGGCGGTGTTCGAAATCGAGTAGCGCATGTTGGCCATGCCGCCCTCATAGATCAGATCGACGATCAGCTTCACTTCGTGCAGGCATTCGAAATAGGCCATCTCGGGGGCGTAACCCGCCTCGGTCAGCGTTTCGTAACCGGCCTTGATCAGTTCGGTCAGGCCGCCGCACAGCACCGCCTGCTCGCCGAACAAATCGGTCTCGCACTCTTCTTTGAAGCTGGTCTCGATGATGCCCGAGCGACCGCCGCCGACGGCCGAAGCGTAGGACAGCGCGATTTCCAGAGCGTTGCCGGAAGGATTCTGATCGACCGCCACCAAACAGGGAACACCGCCGCCCTTCAGATACTCACCACGCACAGTATGGCCGGGACCCTTGGGGGCGATCATGAAGACGTCGATGTCGGCCCGGGCTTCGATCAGCTTGAAATGGATGTTGAGGCCATGGGCGAAAACCAGCGCAGCGCCCGGCTTCATGTTGGGAGCCAGATGGTCGCGGTAGAGATCGGCCTGCAATTCGTCAGGCGTCAAGATCATCACCACATCGGCCCACTTGGCGGCTTCGTCGGGCGTCATGACCTTCAACTTCTCGCCCTCGGCCTTCTTGGCGGAAGCGGAACCGGGGCGCAGGCCGACGGCCAGCTCCTTGACGCCGGAATCGCGCAGGTTCAACGCATGGGCGTGGCCCTGGCTGCCATAGCCGATGATGGCGACTTTCTTGCTCTTGATCAGGCCAAGGTCAGCGTCGCGGTCGTAATAAACGCGCATGAAGGGTACTCCCTTTCCAGTTCTTTAAAGTTAAAGCGGTTGCGTTCCACGGGCGATGGCGACGACGCCGGTACGCGACACGTCGACCAAGCCCAAAGGCTCCATGAGATTGATGAAGGCGTCGATCTTGTCGGATCGGCCCACGATTTCGAAGACAAAGGATTCGTTGGTGGCGTCCACCGTGCGGGCGCGGAAAATATCGGCGATGCGCAAGGATTCGACCCGCTTCTCGCCAATGCCCACCACTTTCACCAAGGCCAGTTCGCGTTCGACCGCCGGTCCGTCCTTGGTCAGATCGACCACCTTGTGAACCGGCACCAGACGCGACAACTGCGCCTTGATCTGCTCGACGATCTGCGCCGTGCCGGATGTGACGATGGTGATGCGCGACAGATTCTCGCGCGCCGCCACTTCGGCCACCGTCAAACTTTCGATATTGTAGCCGCGCCCCGAAAACAGGCCGATCACGCGGGCCAGAACGCCCGGCTCGTTGTCGACCAGAACGGCGATGGTATGGCGATGCTTGTGCGGATGATGCTTGCCAGTCATGTCCATCCCCTTACACCAGAACCATGCCGTCTTCGCTTGATGGATTTTCCGCCTCGTCTTCAGGCCCCATCAGCATTTCGTTGTGCGCAGCCCCCGCCGGAATCATCGGGAAGACGTTTTCCGAGGCGTCGGTGCGCACATCCAGAATGAAGGCGCCCGGCGTTTCGATCATTTCCATGATCGCGGCGTCGAGTTCGGCGGGTTTGTCGACGCGCCTGCCCTTGGCGCCGTAGGCATCAGCCAGCTTCACGAAGTCGGGATGCACATCCATGTGGCTTTCGGCATAGCGACCGCCATGTAGCAATTCCTGCCACTGGCGCACCATGCCCAGATACTGGTTGTTCAAGATGAATATCTTCACCGCCAGACGTTCCTGGGCCAGCGTCGCCATCTCCTGGATGTTCATCTGGATCGAGGATTCGCCTGCGATGTTCACCACCAGCTTGTCGGGGAAGGCCACCTGCGCGCCCATGGCGGCGGGCAGGCCGAAGCCCATGGTGCCCAAGCCGCCCGAAGTCAGCCAATGTCTGGCCACGTCGAACTTGGCGAACTGGGCGGCCCACATCTGATGCTGCCCGACTTCGGTGGCGATGATGGGATCGCGATCCTTGGTCAATTCGTACAAACGTTCGATGGCGTATTGCGGCTTGATCAGCTTCTTGCTGTTGACGTAGCGCAGGCAATCCTTCGAGCGCCAGCCGTCGATGGTGCGCCACCAGTTCTTCAGCGCCTTTTCATCGACATGCAGCTGCTTGGCCTTCCACACGCGGATCATGTCTTCCAGCACATGGCCGACATCGCCCACGATGGGCACATCGACCATGATGTTCTTGTTGATCGACGACGGATCGATGTCGATGTGGATCTTTTTGGAATGGGGCGAGAAGGCCGAGGTCTTGCCGGTGACGCGGTCGTCGAAACGGGCGCCGATGCACACCATGACGTCGCAGCCATGCATGGCCAGATTCGCCTCATAGGTGCCGTGCATCCCGACCATGCCCAGGAATTGCGGGTTCGAGGCGGGTACCGATCCCAGCCCCATCAGGGTCTGCGTGAAAGGGAATCCGGTCAGCTTGACCAGCTTGGCGGCCAAATCGATGGCCGCATTGCCCGAATTGATGACGCCGCCGCCGAAATACAAAATCGGCTTCTTGGCGCTGGCCATCAATTCGACCGCTTCCTCGATGCGCTCGAGATCGCCCTTCACTTTGGGGATATACGATTTATGGCGCACCTTGCCGATGCCGACATATTTGCCCTTGGCGGTCATCACATCCTTGGGCAGATCGATCACTACCGGACCGGGACGCCCGGTCTTCGCGACATAGAAGGCTTCGTGAACCACGCGGGCCAGATCATTCACGTCCTTGACCAGATAATTGTGCTTGGTGCAAGGCCGCGTGATGCCGGTGGTGTCGGCTTCCTGGAAGGCGTCGTTGCCGATCAGGCTGGTCGGCACTTGGCCGGTGAGGCAGACCATCGGCGTGGAATCCAGCATGGCGTCCAAAAGACCGGTGACGGCGTTGGTCGAGCCGGGGCCGGAGGTAACCAGCACGCAGCCGACCTTGCCGGTCGAACGGGCATAGCCTTCCGCCGCATGGACGGCGGCCTGCTCGTGGCGCACCAGGATATGGCGCAGCCGGTTCTGCTTGAAAATCTCGTCATAGATCGGCAGAACGGCGCCGCCCGGATAGCCGAAGACGACCTCGACGCCCTGTTCGGTCAGGGCTTTCAATAGGATTTCCGCGCCGTTGAGATCGTGGTCGTGACTCATCTCTTTATAGAATCCATCATGCCGAAGAAGGGCGAGAGACTAGACTTAAGCGTCTAGTCGGTCAACAGAAAGTCGCGAATAATTGGAAAGATTTTTGGCCACAGACTTTCCGAAAATTGCGCGGGCAGGACATGGCTGGGTTGCATTTGGTGCCTGAACCAAGTCACTTGGCGCTTGGCGTAATGGCGGGTGGCGGCCTGGGCCAAGGCAACGGCTTGGTCCTGCGACATCTCGCCTTTCAGATGGCGAATCAGTTCTTTAAGGCCCAGGGCGCGCAACAAGGGCAGGTCAATCGGTGCATCTTGATAGAAGGCGGCCTCGTTCATGGCGCCCATTTCCAGCATTTTCAAGAATCTAGCGTCGCAGGAACGGTACAACTCCTCGCGTTCAGGCATCACGAACAGGCTGACGAAACGGGCAGGAAAGGGCTTGCCCTTCATCAGTTGCCAGTCGGCCAGCGAACGGCCAGTCGCCTCCAACACCTCCCAGGCCCTGGTCAAACGCTGGGTATCGGTGGGGCGCAAGCGGGCCGCCATCACGGGGTCGCGTTCCTTCAGACGGGCATGCAAAGCCGCCGCCCCGATTTCCGACGCCAGCACGCGGGCCGAGTTCCGGTAGGGATCGGGCACGTCCGGCATGGGGGCCAGACCTTCGACCAAAGCCTTCAGGTACAAGCCCGTGCCGCCGGTCAGGATGGGTAGACGTCCTGCCTCATGCGCCTTGCCGATTTCTCCGGCCGCCATCTTGGCCCATCTGGCCGCCGAACAGGTTTCTTCCGCTTCCAGCACGCCATACAGCCGATGCGGCACGGCTTCCTCGTCGGCCAAGGATGGCCTTGCGGTCAGGATGCGCAAGCCGCGATACATTTGCAGCGCGTCGGCGTTGATGATCGCGCCGCCGAAGGCCAAGGCGGCCTGCATCGCCAGCCCCGACTTGCCCGAAGCCGTCGGACCTGCGATGACCAGAACCGGCTTTAAGGACGGATCAGTCAAGCGGGTTGGAGACCATGCCGTCGGCCAGCTTGGGTTCGAACCAAGTGGATTTGGGCGGCATCACCCGATTGGCGTCCGCCACCGAAACCAAATCGTCCATGCTGGTGGGATAAAGCGCGAAAGCCGCCGCCATTTCGCCGGAATCGACGCGCTTTTCCAACTCGCCAAGGCCGCGCTTGCCGCCCACGAAATCGATGCGCTTGTCCTTGCGCAGATCCTCGATGCCGAACAAAGGTGCCAGCACCAGATCGGTGAGCAAGCTGACATCCAGCGACTGCACGGGATCAAGCCCCTGGGGTTCGGCCTTCAGCGTCATCAGGAACCAGCGCCCCTTCAGATACAGGCCGATCTGGCGCTTGGTCTGCGGCTTGGCCTGGGCCTTCGTCTCCTCGACCTTAAACGTCTTGGCGAGTTTCTCCAGCAGTTCGGCCTCGCTCATGCCGTTCAAATCCTTGACCACGCGGTTGTAGTCAAGGATGCGCATTTCATCGATGGGATAGGACACAACCAGGAACGAGTTGTGGGCGGCTTCTTCGCCGCCTTTGCCCGAGCGCGCCTTGGCGATGCGCGAAGCTGCGGCCGAACGGTGATGGCCGTCGGCGATGTAGACGGCATTTTGCGCCTCGAAAGCGTCGGTCACGGTTTTGATGTCGGCGTCCTGATCGATCACCCACAGCGCATGGCCAATGCCGTCATGGGCCGCGAAATCATAGGCGGCGGGCAAGGCCGTGACGCGGGCGACGATGTCGCTGACCGCCTTGATCGGGCGATGGGCCAGCAGCACCGGGCCGGTCTGGGCGTTCACGCTGTCGATCTGGCGCACGCGGTCGTCTTCCTTGTCGGGGCGGGTGAATTCGTGCTTGCGGATGCGGTTGACGTCATAGGCCGCCACCGAAGCCGCCGCCACGATGCCGGTTTGCACATGGTCGCCCATCCGAAGGCGATAGACGTAATAGCAGGGCTTGGGGTCGCGCTTGATCACGCCCGCCTCGATCATCTTCTTCAGATTCTCGGCCCCCTTGGCGTAAACCTCGGGCGCATAGGGGTCCGTCCCCACGGGCAAATCGATCTCGGGCTTCGAGATGTGCAAGAAACTGTGCGGCTTGCCCTTGGCCAGGTCCCTCGCCTCCTCGCTGTTCAGCACGTCATAGGGGGGGGCCGCCACCTGGGAAGCCAGTTCTGGGGCGGGGCGCAGGCCGGGAAAGGGACGGAAAAGGGGTAAGGACACGGGCAAACCTCCTGTCTGGAAGGCTCGTGTCTAGCCCGTCCGGCCCCCTCATGCAAGGGTTTGAAAGCCCAACCGTATCGGCTAGACTAAGACCATGCGCTTCTTCGTTTTTCTCGCCCTGCTGCTCGCCCTGGCCCCCGCGGTCCAGGCCCAGGCGCCTGCCCAAGGGCAAGTCCGCGCCCAAGGCAAGGAATTGAAGGACGCCCAGCCCGCGCCTGAGGCGATGGCTCCGGTCAATCCCGACAAGCCCTATGATTTCAGGGCCGAGTTGCGCGTCATTTTGATGGAACTGTCGCTTTACGCCCACAAACGCGACAAGAATTTCCAGGTTCTGCTGCGCGACGGTGCGGCCATTCTCGAAAAGGATTACTGGGAATACATCCTGGAAGAGATCGTGAATCCCAAGATCGACGACGACAAGCGAGTTCCCATGCATGGGCTGATGCGCCCCTTGGCCAGGGCCATCGACGGGGTGGTGGAAGACAATCTGTCTTGCGCCGACGCGCCGCCCAAGGAGCAGACGATCCGCCTGAAAACGCTTTCCGAGTTCAGGAAACTGGGCAAGCGCCTGCTGACCATCGATTTCTGCATGGGCCAAGCGGCGGATCTTGCTTTGACCAACGCCAGGAAATTGGGGGCCATCCCCTATGTCGCCGTGGACATGACCGAACTGAACATGATTCCCTCGGGCAGGCCGCCCGGCGAAAACCCCAGGCCGATCCTAAGCCTGGACGACGCCAGGAATTTCCTGGCCGTTCTCGACACCAAGCGCTTCGGACCCAAGTCCAAGGCGGTTCTCGCCCTGGTCGAAACCAACCAGGACCTGCTGATTCTCGACGTCGCCCAGGGCGTTGCGCAAGAACCCCTGACCAAGCAGGAAATCTATCAGCTGAAGTTCAAGAAGATCGGCAGCCCCAGAAAGGTGATCGCCCGCCTGCCGCTGACCTACGCCAATGCCGGCGCGCCCTACTGGCAGCCGACCTGGAAGGAAGGCAGCCCGGCATGGCTGGTCGCCGCCGACCCATCCAATCCCGACCGTTTCACCGTCGATTACCGGCACAAGGAATGGAAAGACATCCTGGGCCGCTATCTCAAATGGATCATGGATCTGGGCTTCGACGGCGTGATGTTCGACGAGACCGGCGGCTGGCGCTATTTCGAAACTATCTATCCCTTGAATTGATGCCCCACAGGCGAACCCATCTGAATATGTCGGCGATGGCGCTTCTGGCCCTGTTGTGCCTGCTGTGGGGATTGCAGCAAGTATCGATCAAACTAGCCAACGAAGGCGTCTCGCCGGTCATGCAGGCGGGTATCCGCTCGACAGGCGCCGCAGCCTTGCTGTGGATATGGATGACGATCAGAGGCCAGAAACTGCTGGCGCGCGACCAAAGCCTATGGCCCGGCCTGATCGCGGGAACGCTGTTCGCCGTGGAGTTCCTGTGCATCTATTGGGGCCTGTCCTTCACCACGGCATCGCGCAGCATCATCTTCATCTATACCGCCCCCTTCGTGGTGGCGTTGGGCGCGCAGCTTTTCCTGCCCCACGAAAAGCTGCGGTTACTGCAAGCCATGGGCCTTGGTTGCGCCTTTCTGGGCATCGTGATCGCCTTCGCCGACGGGTTGGTATTGGCATCGCCAACCATGCTGTATGGCGATCTGCTGGCCCTGGCCGGGGCCATCTTGTGGGGGGCGACCACGGTGCTGGTCAAGGCCACGGTGCTGGCCCGCATTTCGCCCGCCAAGACCCTGTTCTATCAATTGGCCGTCTCGGCCTTGGCGCTGGTTCCCGCCTCGATTCTGATGGGCGAACCAGGCATAACCATGCTGTCGCCGCTTGTCGTCGGCTGCCTGCTTTTTCAGACCGTGATCGTCGCCTTCGCCAGCTATCTGGCCTGGTTCTGGCTTGTGGCGCATTATCCGGCGGCGCGGCTGGCATCGTTCACCTTCCTCACACCCCTCTTCGGTTTGGCCGCCGGAGGGATTATCCTTAGCGAGCCGATCACGCCGCTGCTGCTGGCGGCCCTTGCCCTGGTGGCGGCGGGAATCTGGCTGGTCAACCGTCCGGACGCTGCGAAATGCTGAAGCTCAGCCATTCCTACGAAGAGACATGCCGGACATTCCGCTGGCACATTCCCGAACATTACAATATCGGGGTGGACGCCATCGACAAGCATGCCGGCCTGGGGGCCGACGGCAACCGCACGGCGCTGATCACCGAACTGGAAAATGGCGAGGTGGGGCGTTACAGCTTCGCCGACATCAAGCGCCTGTCCAACTGCCTTGCCAACGCGTTGCACGGATTGGGCGTGCGAAAAGGCGACCGGGTCGCCATTCTTCTGTCGCAATCGCTGGAAACGGCGCTGGCCCATATCGCCACCTACAAGCTGGGCGCCATCGCGGTTCCCTTGTTCACCTTGTTTGGCGAAGACGCGCTTCTCTACCGCCTGTCCGATTCGTCGGCCAGGCTTTTGATCACCGACATGGAGAATCTCGACAAGGTGATGGCGCTGAAAAGCGAACTGCCGCGCCTGGACAATCTGCTGGTGGTGGGGGCCAAGGGCAAGGGCGGCGTCACCGATTTCTGGGCCGCCATGATGAGTGCTTCGGACCAATTCACACCCGAAGACACATTGGCCGACGATCCGGCGCTGATCATTTACACCTCGGGCACCACCGGCAGTCCCAAGGGCGCCTTGCACGCCCATCGCACGCTTCTGGGCCATCTGCCGGGCGTGGAGTTTCCGCAAGACTTCTTCCCCAAATACGGCGACCTGTTTTGGACGCCCGCCGACTGGGCCTGGATCGGCGGCTTGCTCGACGTGCTGCTGCCCGCTTGGCATCATGGCGTTCCCGTGCTGGCGCACCGGGCGCGCAAATTCGATCCCGATTTCGCCATGCATCTGATGGCGCGCCACGGCGTGCGCAACGTCTTCTTGCCGCCCACGGCGCTTAAGCTGATGCGCCAAGCGGGTTCCTTCACGGCCAAGCCTCGTTTGCGCAGCATCGGATCGGGTGGCGAAACGCTGGGCGAGGAATTGCTAGACTGGGGAAAATCTACTTTCGGCGTCACGATCAACGAATTCTACGGCCAGACGGAATGCAATCTGGTGGTCGGCAATTGCGCTTCGGTGATGGAGGTGCGCAAGGGGTCGATGGGACGCGCCATTCCCGGCCACGACGTCGAGATCGTCGATGACGACGGCATTCCCCAACAGCCTGGAACGCCCGGCCATATCGCCATCCGCCAAGGCGATCCGGTGATGTTTCTCGAATATTGGCACAACCCCGACGCCACCAGGGACAAGTTCGCCAATGGATGGCTGCTGACCGGCGACATGGGCGTGCGCGACATCGACGGCTATTTCTGGTTCCAGGGCCGCTCTGACGATGTGATCACCTCGGGCGCTTACCGCATCGGCCCCGGCGAGATCGAGGATTGCCTGATCCGCCACCCGGCCGTCGCCATGGCCGCCGTGATCGGCGTGCCCGACCCGGTGCGCACCGAAAGCATCAAGGCCTTCATCGTGACCAAACCGGGCCACCAGCCGAAGGATCACGAGGCCGACCGGGCATTGGCCGATGCGATCCGCAGCCATGTGAAGACGCGCATGGCGCAATACGCCTATCCGCGCGAGATCGAATTCGTGACCGAACTGCCCATGACCGCCACCGGCAAGATCAAGCGCAAGGACCTGCGCGAGATGGAAAAGGCCAAGCGATCAGAATGACTATACTGCCGTAGAAACCGCCAAAACAGGAGGCTGGCATGACCAAACAGATCGACTATTGCTATGCGTTGGTGTCGCCCTGGAGTTTCATCGGTCATGCCCGCTTGCAAGACATCGCCAAGCGCCATGACGCCGTCATCAACTTCAAGCCGGTCAATCTGGGCAAGCTGTTTCCCGCCACCGGCGGCACCATGTTCAAGGACCGCCATCCGGCCCGCTTGGCCTATCGTTTGGTCGAGATCGAGCGCTGGAACAAGCATCTCAATTTCGGTTTGAATACGCAGCCGAAATATTTTCCCGTCCCCGACCAGATGGCGGCCTGCCTGACCATCGAGGCGGGCAGGCAGGGCCGTGACATGGGCGCGCTTTCGCTGGCCTATATGCGGGCCGTGTGGAAGGAAGAACGCAATCTGGCCGACGCGGCAACGGTGGCAGCCATTGCCGATGAACAGGGCTTGGACGGCAAAGGCTTGCTGGCCCAATCGGGAGAAGGTTCGCAAGCCCATCTGCAATGGGAAGCCAACACCGCCGAGGCCATCGCCAAGGGCGTTCATGGCGTGCCTTGGTACGTCTATAACGGCGAACCATTCTGGGGTCAGGATCGGCTGGATTTTCTGGATAAGGCGCTGGAGAAGTAGAACGACCCGTTCTATGCCTTGGGAAAGACCAGAATAAACCGGCTGCCTTCGCCCGGCGTCGATTCAGCGTCGATCAAGCCGCCGTGGTGCTCGGCGATCTTGCGGCACAGCGCCAAACCGATTCCCGTTCCCTCGCAGTGATCGGCGGGAACCAGACGCTGGAAAATGGCGAACATGCGATCCTTGTGCTTGGGATCGAAACCGGTTCCGTTGTCGGCCACGACGATCCGCCAGGCATCGCCCATATCCTCCCATTCAACAGCGATCGCTGGCGAGCGCTCGGGGGAATGGTATTTCAGGGCGTTGCCGATCAAATTTTGAAACAGGCGCGTCAGCTCCATCCGGTCACCCATGATGGAAGGCAATCCGGGTTTCAGTGTGACCGAAGCGGCGGTTTCGTCAATGGCGACCTTGAGATTCTGAATCGCATCGGCAACCACAGTCGATAGGCTGACCGGCTGGAACGGCTCGAGATTGCGACCGGTTCTGGAATATTCCAGCAAGCCTGTGATCAGCGCATCCATGCGCTTGGCGCCGTCGGTGGCAAAGCCGATGAAATCCGCCATGTCGGGATCAATCCGCTCACCCAGCCTTTTCTTGATCAGATTGAGATAGCTGGTCACCATGCGAAGCGGCTGGCGCATATCGTGCGAGGCGACGTAGGCGAACTGTTCCAATTCCTGATTGGCCCGTTTCAAATCCTGGGCTTGGCGATTGAGAAGCTCGTAGGCCCGCTTTCTCCTTGCCTCGCTTTCCAGAACCCGCCCCTGCTCCACCTTCAAGCGCCGATAGCCCAGCGCCAGAAAGACCATCAGAACGGCAATTACCGAAAGGGCGCCAAGCCCTACAAGAATGGCCGGGAAATAGCGTTCCCAAACATCATGGGCTGTGAATTCCGGCGCTTCTTCGAAGGGCGGCAGGCGCAGGACGCGGGCCAGATTTTCGACCGGCAGATAATCGGCAGGGACCGTGAAACCATGAATTCCGGCAGCCTTCGCGGCCTTGCTGTCCGGCTCGACATCGAAGAGCGCGCGGGCGATCTGGCGAACCAGCCGCTCATTGACATGAGGCAAAGCGGCAAAGGCCCATTCCGGATAAAGGCGCGTCGATACCAGAAATGGGAATGACGGTGGTTTTTGCGGATTGACCAGTTTCAAGCGGCCTTCGGGCAGGCTTCCTTCGCGGATCATGGCCTCGAAAATGCCGGTTCGGACGAAACCGGCATCCGCGCCGCCCGCCAACAAGGTTTTTACGACGCTGTCGTGCCCGCCCACATTCACAAGGTTGGCGTCATCAGGCAAATGAATGCCCGCCATCAGCAATTCATAGGCCTGGGTCTGATAGCCGCCCAGATATTTGGTTCCTGGATAGGCGATCTTGCGCCCTTTCAAATCCTTCAGCGTCTGAATGTCCGAACGGTCAGCAGGCGCCAGAATGGCCCCGCCCAGGCTGCTGACCGCGATGCCCTTGTCCAGCGATACCAGCGTGGCCAGTGCGCCAGTCAAACGATTGCGATGGCGAAGCAGCATGAAATGGCTGGGATTGGTAAAGACCATATCCAGCTTGCCCGCTTCCAGCGCCGCTTCGATCTCGGAAATATCCAGCGCCAGCATTCTGATCTTGATGCCGGGAATCGAGCGATTGAGATGATCCACCAGCGGCTGATACTGCTCAACCATAACCGGCTTGGGCCTGTAGGCGAAGATGCCCAGGTTCAGTTCTTCCTGAGCGCGGACGGCACTCGCCTGAAACAGCAGTGCTACCGCCAGCCCAACTCCCGCCAGCATGCCCGATAGACGCAACGTGCCCCCGCATTTTATTTAACGAGCGGATTTGCCCCGCTCTCTTATGACTGTCACATTATCTCAACCTGACCGCTTCGGAAAGCGCCAGGACGCAACCATGCGGCAAATTCGGCAAGCCGCAACGTTGCAGGGCGCGGTTCTTTACGCCGCGGAATGCCAGCCGACCGCAAAATCGAAAATAATTTTCCTTGTGACGTCCATCACAGCCCCCTGGCGGTGCTTAGAGCAGTATGGCGACTGGATACAGGTTGTCGGGCCGGAGGATTTTCCGGCGGCTGCCCGCCCCCGCGGGCGACGAAACCGCCGTTTGGATGTTCACCGTGTCGCTGGCCGGTATCCTTTTCCCTCAAGAGCAAACTTGGGCCGGGCTTGTCCCGGCCCACTTTTTTGTGCGCCGCGCTCATATTTTGACAAGTCCTTGTGGTTAAATTGACGATGGGCAACAAAGGCTCGAAATTTTTGTGGTTATATACAATCTTGGAAGCTGTTGGTTTTTTCACAAATTACGATTATCAAGAAGGCGGGGGACATGACCTAAGCCAGTTAGAGATGATTATGCCCAAAACGATCCTCATTGTTGAGGACAACGAACTGAACATGAAACTGTTCTGCGACCTTCTGGCCGCACATGGTTACGCCACCCTTCAGACGAGCGAGGGGGCGAACGTGCTGGGCATCATGCGCGAACAAAGACCCGACTTGGTCCTGATGGACATCCAACTGCCTGAAATATCAGGCATTGACGTCACGCGTATGATTAAGGCCGATGACGACCTTAAGGATATCCCGGTCATTGCCGTGACAGCCTTCGCCATGAAGGGCGACGAGGAAAAAATCCTGGAAGGCGGCTGCGACGCTTACATCACCAAGCCGATCTCGGTCGCCACCTTCATCGCGACCATCCAGAAATACCTTTAGATATCATCCGCCCGTGGCGCTCATGGCCCGCACGGCGCCCGGCCCCTGCGACAAAGTGCCGCCCGCCACGAAATCGTGTCCCCTGGGCTTGACGGCCAGAGCGTTCAGAATGGCGTCTTCGATCGCCTGATCGCTTTCGTTGGCCCGCAGCAGGGAACGAAGATCGACCCCGTCCTCGCGCCCCAGGCACAAATGCAGCTTTCCCGCCGCCGTCAGACGGACGCGGTTGCACGAATCGCAGAAATGATGGCTTAAGGGGGCGATCAGCCCCAGCCTGCCGCCGGTCTCCTGAACCTTAAGATAGCGCGCCGGGCCGTTGGTGCGTTCATCGGTCTCTTCCAACCGGTAGATTTGCGACAGACGTTCCAAAACCGCATCCAGGGGCAGATAAAGATCGGAACGCGCCTCGCCCATCGGCATGGTCTCGATCAGCACCAGATCGCAGCCGCGCTCGTGGCTCCAAGCCAGCAGATTGGCGATCTCGTGTTCGTTAACGCCCTTCATCAACACGCAATTGAGCTTGACGCGCAAGCCCGCCGCCCTGGCGGCTTTGATGCCAGCCAGCACCCTGGCCAGATCGCCCTGGCGGGTGATGGACTTGAAGATGGCGGGGTCCAGCGTGTCGAGCGAGACATTGACCCGCTTAACCCCCGCCAGAGCCAGGCCGCTCGCATAGTCCGCAAGTCTGGTGGCGTTGGTGGTCAGGCTGAGTTCGGACAGGCCCCGCCCCAGCCATTGGCCAAGATTCTCGAAAAGGCTAAGGACATTGCGCCGGATCAGGGGTTCGCCGCCAGTGATGCGCAATTTTTGAACCCCCATGCGCATGAACAGGGCGCACAGACGCTCGATCTCTTCCAGTGTCAGGATTTCCGGGCGCGAGACGAAACGCGTTTCGTCATTCATGCAATAGGAGCAGCGCAGATCGCAGCGGTCGGTCGCCGAAACCCGTAAATAGTCGATCCTTCGTCCGAACGCATCCTGCATGGGCTTTGTCCCGTCCCGTTCCCCACAATATGGGCAATCGGTCTAGGCTTACCAGCTTTTCCCAGGCGAAAACTTGACGAATGCCAAGAATGGCGCGTTTTATCCCGCCACCACCTTGATCGTCTGGCCGGGTTTTAATGGCTGGCCGGGATCGATGTCGTTCAACAGCATGAACCAATCGGCGTTGTATTCGTTGAAAGGCATCGTGGCGCTCAGCCGCTCGGGCGTATCGCCCGCATGGGCCTTGACGACGATCAGACGCAAGGGTTTGACCCGGGCGGCCTCCTCGGCGGTCAGACGCCTGAAGCTGTAGGTGGTGCGCTTGAAATCCTCCTCGAAACCGCTGGCCTGGCTTCTGGGGGTGACGAACATGAAGCGGTAGATCTGGTTGGCGTCATAGCGGATGGCCAGCAGCCGCACGTAAACCGGCTGTCCGTTGGCCTGGCCTTGGGTGACCCCGGTGGCCGCCTCCATGCCGTTCACGGTAATGGCCTCCAACTGCGTCACGTTCGAGCGCGGCATCCATTCGCGGCCGATATAGCTGGACATGTTGCCATTGCCGCGCGGCTTGGCGCCGTCAAAAATGATGATCGCCCCCTTTGAATGGCTGGCCACCACCTTGGAAGGGCTGTTGGACAGGCGGAACCCTTTGGGAATGTCGAAACCGAAGCGCAAAGCGGGATGCAGGAAACTTTGCCCCTTCATCATGCCCTGCTCGGGATCGTCGCCGAACAGCATGCCATTGATCATGTCCAGATAGCGGTTCCGTTCAAGCCGGGCGTTGGCCACCGACAGGTTGCGCAGCCGGTTTGCCGCCGCATCCACGCGTTCCTTGGTTTGCGGATGGGTGGCCATCATGTCGAACTGATCGACCGCATCCGGGCTTTTGCCCGCCATGCGCGCCTGCAACTGGGAATGTTTGCGCAAACTCGCCAGGAAATTGACCATGGCGTCGGGTTCGTAGCCGGAACGGGTCATGTAGCGGTGGCCCAACAGATCGGCCTCCATTTCATGCTCGCGCGAATAGGATTGCAAGAAAGCCTGGGCGCCGTACTGGGCGACATTCATCAGCCCCTGCCCGGCCTGTCCCGCCCCCATCACCGAAAGCCCGATGGCCGCCGCCATCAGTCCGATATTGGTCGCCATGCCGGAACTGTAGCGCTGAGCCGAATGCCTAGCCACCACATGGCCGATCTCGTGTCCGACCACGCCCGCCAATTCCGCCTCGTCCTGGCATAGCGCCATCAGGCCGCGGCTGATGCAAACGAAGCCGCCAGGCAAGGCGAAGGCGTTGATAATGTCCGAATTGAGAACAGTGAAGGTGAATTTGGCGTCGGGGGTTTCCGACTGGCGGAGCAATTCGTTTCCCAAGGAAGTCAGGTAGCTGCTGACGCGCGCATCCTTGTATTCGCCGCCAAACTCACTTACTAATGAGGGAAATTGTTCGCTGCCGATCTTCTTTTCTTCATCGGTCGATAAAAGGCCGGTGAAGCTGGATTGTCCTGTGGCCGGGTTGACGCTGCAACCGCTTAGACACCAAGGTGCCAGCCCCGCCAAAGCGGAACCGGACAAAAACCCCTTCAGCAGGCGGCGGCGCCCAATCTCGTTGCAATCGCACATCAGAGTCTCACCCTTTCCTCTTTTGCATGCATCTCATGTTAATACGCCGGGACGGGGATGCAAACTTTCCCTCGACTTCACAGGTCAACATCCCTATTTTCCAATCAAGATTATGGCCTTTTTCCGGCGGAGTTTCAGTTCCAGTGCGACCGATCGAGATATTGCTTGTCGAAGACAACATGGCGGACGCCCGTTTGGTGGTTGAAGCCTTCAAGGACTCGCATGTCCTGAACAGCATCAATCATGTCCTGGACGGCGCCGACGCCATGGATTATCTGCGCCGTCAGGGATCGCACGCCCAGGCGGGCCTGCCCGATCTGGTTTTGCTGGACCTCAACCTGCCCAAGAAGGACGGGCGCGAGGTGCTGGAAGAGATTCGCAAGGACCCCAAGCTGCATCGCCTGCCGGTGATCGCGCTGACCACATCGGAATCGGAAGCCGACATCCTGCGCTGCTACGAGTTGGGAGCCAACGCCTACATCGTCAAGCCCGTCGACTTCGACAAGTTCATCGCCGTCGTGCAGTCGATTGGCGTGTTCTGGCTTCAAATCGTCACCCTGCCCAGCCACATCTGACCGGTCAGAGTCCATGCAGTTTCTCGACTTCGAAAAGCCGATTGCTGAACTTGAAGGCAAGATCGAGGAGCTTCGGCATCTGACCGACGCTGGCGACATCAATATCGCCGAGGAAGTGTCCAAGCTGAACGCCAAGGTCGAGAAGCTGCTGCGCTCGACCTACGCCAAGCTGACCCCCTGGCAGAAAACGCAGGTGGCCCGCCATCCCGAACGTCCGCATGCCTGCGATTACATCCAAGCCCTGATCGAGGATTACGTGCCGCTTTCGGGCGACCGCGCCTTTGCCGAAGACAAGGCCATCGTAGGCGGATTGGGCCGCTTCAATGGCCGTTCGGTGGTGGTGATCGGCCTGGAGAAGGGGCGCGACACCGACAGCCGCATCAAGCACAATTTCGGCATGGCCAAGCCCGAAGGCTATCGCAAGGCCAAGCGGCTGATGCAGATGGCCAATCAGTTCAGGCTGCCGCTCCTGTCCTTCGTCGATACATCCGGCGCCTATCCCGGCGTCGATGCCGAAGCCAGGGGTCAAGCCGAGGCGATTGCGCGCTGCATCGAAACCGGCCTTGATTTGCGCGTGCCCTATATCTCGACGGTGATCGGCGAGGGCGGATCGGGCGGCGCCATCGCCATCGCCACCGGCAACGTGGTCTTGATGCTGGAACACGCCATCTATTCGGTGATCTCGCCGGAAGGCTGCGCTTCGATTCTGTGGCGCTCGGGCGATCAGGCCAAGGACGCCGCCGAGGCTTTGAAGCTGACCGCCCAGGACCTGCTGAAGCTGGGCGTTATCGATCAGGTGGTGCCGGAACCTTTGGGCGGCGCGCACCGCGCCCCGGACGTCGCCATGAAGACATTGGGCGACGCCATCGAAAGCGCGCTTAGGGATCTTTCCGGCCTGGAAGGCGGTGTGCTTCGTTCGCGCAGGCGCGAGAAGTTCATCGACATGGGCCGCGCGGCGCCCGGGCATTGATAGCACCCCGCCGCAAAGCCTTTTCCCTATCGGCGCTTGTCGCCGTCGCAGTTACCGTCCTTGCACAAGCAAATGACGCAAGCGCCGCAAGCGCTAATTTCCATCCAGCCACGACGGAAGCGGAAATGGCGCTTGACGCCATCATCCGCATGTCCGAGCGCGACGAAGGCTATGTCGACTTTGCCGTCAAGGCCCCCTGGCGCAATAAAAGCAAGGATCGCCAATACGGGCAGACTGTCAGCAAGGGTCTGCAATCGGCCTGGGCCAAGGCGGAAACGCTGAGCGTGCAGAAAAACTGCAAAGGCAAATATCTGGAAGGCGAGCTTTGCGGGCTTGGCTTCAACCCATTGTCCTGCGCCCAGGATTTGAGCGACGAGGCCTATCTCTATCAAACCCAAAAAGCCAGCGGCTCGTTGGCCGTCATTTCATATCGATGGCCGCGCGGCGGCGACATCGTCGCCACCTACAAAATGATCCGCCAAGGCGACGGCTGGATTCTGGACGGCGTTTCTTGCCATCCGTCCCCCAGCTTCAATATGAAGGAATGAGTTTTCAATAACTCTTTGACCTT
The DNA here is from genome assembly GCA_015231795.1 of Alphaproteobacteria bacterium. NCBI lineage: Bacteria > Pseudomonadati > Pseudomonadota > Alphaproteobacteria > Alphaproteobacteria bacterium. Next base: position 618,179 of record JADGAX010000001.1, read on the forward strand.
CGACGTTGGAAGTGGAATTTGATCCATGTTTCAATCCGTCATGGCCGGGCTTGACCCGGCCATCCACGTTGTTGCTTCGAAAATATCTGAAGGCAAGGCGTGGATGCCCGGCACAAGGCCGGGCATGACGATGAGTTGAAAGATTGGCAAGTCCACATGATACGTCGAAGAGACAAAATCCTCCCCTTGTGACCTTCGTCACTTTCTTGCCGCAATTCCTTACGTAATCTCGCCATCATTGGGCCGTTAGAATGACGGCTATCAGGGACATCGGACGGATGGGGGATTTAGATGACGAATTTCGAGAGATGCTTGATAGCACTTTGGCGGTTGATCAGCGGCAGTCCGCCGCCGCCGCGTCACTATCAAGCGTGAAAGCCGCCGCGATCAACGCCTTGGTGTAGGGGGCTTGCGGGTTGTCGAAAATGGCGCCCGCCTCGCCCTCTTCCACCTTCTTGCCGTCCTTCATCACCAAGATGCGGTGCGACAGCGCCTTGACGACGCGCAGGTCGTGGCTGATGAACAGATAGCCCAAGCGATAGCGTGCCTGCAGCTTCAAAAGAAGATCGACGATCTGCGCCTGCACGGTCAGGTCAAGCGCGCTGGTCGGCTCGTCCAGCACCAGGAATTTCGGCTTCAGCGCCAAGGCCCTGGCGATCGCGATGCGCTGGCGCTGGCCGCCCGAGAATTCATGCGGATAGCGTTCCATCATCGACGGATCAAGCCCCACTTCGCTCAAGGCCTCGGCGATCAAACCGCGACGTTCGGGAATGGTGCGCCCGATCTTGTGCAGTTCAAGCCCCTCGCCCACGATGTCGGCGATGTTCATGCGCGGGCTTAACGCGCCGTACGGATCTTGGAAAACGATCTGCATCTCGCGGCGCAAGGGGCGCAAGGCTTGGCTTGAAAGACCATCCAACGCCTTGCCTTGCAAACGGATGGCGCCGCTTGAACGTTCCAGTCTCAGAAGCGCGAGACCCAGGGTGGTTTTGCCGGAACCAGACTCGCCCACCACGCCCAAGGTTTCGCCTTCGCGAACGGCGACATCCAGGCCGTCCACCGCCTTGATGTGGCCGACCGTGCGCTTGAAGACGCCCTTTTTGATCGGAAACCAAACCTTGATCTCTTGGCCTTCCATCACCTTGGGAGCGTTGGCAGCCACCATCCCCGGCGTTCCCTTGGGTTCCGATGCGATCAGGCTCTGCGTGTAGGGATGCTGGGGATTGGAAAAAACCTCGGCCATCGGTCCGGTTTCCACGATCTCTCCCTTGGTCATCACGGCCACCCGGTCGGCCATGCGCCTGACCAGCGTCAGATCGTGGGTGATCATCAACAGCGCCATGCCGAAACGGGCCTGAAGCTCTTTCAGCAGCTTTAAGATTTGCGCTTGGATGGTGACGTCAAGCGCCGTCGTCGGCTCGTCGGCGATCAGCAGATCGGGTTCGCCCGCCAGCGCCATGGCGATCATCACGCGCTGGCGCTGTCCGCCCGACAATTCATGCGGAAGAGCGTTCAGACGTTTGGCGGCCTCGCTCAAGCCCACCAGATTGAGCAGTTCGATCACACGCCCTTCGGCTTCGGCGCCCTTAAGGCCCTTATGCAATTCGAGCACCTCGCCCACTTGGCGACCGATGGCGTGCAACGGGTTCAGCGAGGTCATCGGTTCTTGGAAGATCATCGCCACCTTGGCGCCGCGGAAATGGCGAAGCGCATCTTCGGAAGCGTTCAGAATGTCCTGGCCCTCGAAGCGGATGGCGCCGGTGGGATGCCAAGCCTTCGGATAAGGCAGCAAGCCGGGAATCGACAGAGCGGAAACGGATTTGCCGGAACCGGATTCGCCCACCAGGGCCAACGTCTCGCCCTTGGCCAAGGAGAATGAAATGCCGCGCACGGCCTTCACCTCGGACTCGCCTCGCCCGAAAGAGACCGACAAATTCTCAACCTCGATCAAAGTCGTCATGTCTTCGATTTCCTGGGATCGAAGGCGTCGCGCGCCGCCTCGCCAACGAAGACCAGCAGGGTCAAAAGCAGGGCCAGCAAAACGAACCCGGTAATGCCCAGCCAGGGAGCTTGCAGATTTTCCTTGCCCTGGCGCAGCAGATCGCCCAGCGAAGCCGAGCCGGGCGGCAGGCCCAGCCCCAGAAAATCCAGCGCCGTCAGGGCCACGATGGAACTGGACAGGATGAAGGGCGTGAAGGTGAAGGTGGCGACCATGGCGTTGGGCAGGACATGGCGGAACATGATGGCGAAATCGCCCACCCCCAGCGCCCTGGCCGCCCGCACGTAATCGAAATTGCGCCCGCGCAGAAACTCGGCCCGCACCACGCCGACCAGCGCCGTCCACGAGAACAGCAGCAGCACGGCCAGCAAGGTCCAGAATCCCGGCACCAGCACCGAGGTGACGATGATCAGGATGAACAGTTGCGGCAAACTTCCCCAGATTTCCAGGAAACGCTGGAAGAACAGATCGACAAGGCCGCCAAAATAGCCCTGCACAGCCCCTGCCGCCACGCCGACCGCCGAGGAAAGCGCCGTCAGCAGCAAGCCGAACAGAATGGAGACGCGCAGACCGTAGATCAGCCGCGCCAACACGTCGCGGCCCTGATCGTCGGTGCCCAGCCAGTTCACGGACGAGGGCGGCGCTGGTGCCGGCACCGGCAGATCGCGGTTGATGGTGGCGTTGCCGAAACGGATCGGCGGCCAGACCGCCCAGCCGTTCGACGAAATGCGCTCGATGATGAAGGGATCGCGGTAATCGGCGCTGGTGGGAAAATCGCCCCCGAAGGCCGTTTCCGGATAGTCGAAGAGAACGGGAGCGTAAAACGCCCCTTCATAGCGCACGACAAGCGGGCGGTCGTTGGCGATCAGTTCGGCGAATAGGGTGGACAGGAACAAGACCAGAAACAGCCAAAGCGACCAGTAGCCGCGCCGGTTGGCGGCAAACTGGCCCAGGCGCCGTTTCGTGATGGGGCTTAGCCTGATGCGCATGAGACAGATGTACCCGAAGCCGACGCTTTGTGAAAGAGCGCAACGGCGGGGTCCGCGCAAAATGAAAGGGAGGCAAGGCTGCCGCGCCCCCTATGGGGAGGCGCGGCCTGCTTGGAACTTACTCGCCCCGCTGCTTGCGGGTGTAGTCCTTCAACTGGCGCTCGGCGATCGAAAAGGCGTCGCGCAGGGCCACGCCGATGTCTTCATGGACATGCGGGTCCTTGGGGGCGCGCTTGACGACGATTTTGTCGCCCGGCACCGTGATGTCGATGTTGATGTGGTACGGTTCACCCTTGTGATGCAGGTTGGAGGTGTTGCGATGATGCATCTCGACGGTGACCCGGCAGCCGGTGATCCGATCGCAAAACTGCTCCAGCTTGGCGACCTTCTCGCGAATGCGGGTTTCAACCGCGTCGGAATGATCAATGCCGTGAAATGAGATTTGCACGGAATTTGGCATCAACGTCTCCTTGGAATCTAAACCTGTCTTCCCGTTGGTCGGAAAGGGCGGAACTGAATACCCCATGCGCCAGAGGAAGGCAACGCCTCTCGAACGGAGGCTGCCTTTAATTATGTGCCCCTTGCGGGGCGAAGTCATGATTAAATCGGGCTTGACGCCGAAAATCGTCGCCAACCAACTGTTTTTATTCTGATTTCATCCTGGCGATGGTCGCCGTCGTGCTGTGCCCCTGGGCCAGATCGGCCAGCAGGACGCGCCCTCCCCAGCTCTGCACCAGATCGGCGCCCACCACCTTGTCGACCGTATAATCCGATCCTTTGACCAGAAGCTCGGGTTTCAGGGACTCGATCAGCGCCAGCGGCGTGTCTTCTCCGAAAATCACCACCAGATCGACCGAGGCCAGCGAGGCCAGAACGGCGGCGCGGGAGGCTTCCGATTGCACAGGGCGCGTGGGTCCCTTCAGGCGCGATACCGAAGCGTCGCTGTTCAACCCCACCACCAATTTGTCGCAAGCCGCGCGGGCCTGGGCCAGCAACGACACATGGCCAGGATGCAACAGATCGAAGCAGCCGTTGGTAAAGCCGATCTTGCAGCCTTTCAGACGCCAAGCGCTCAGGCGCTCCTTGGCCTGTTCCAGCGAGGCCAGCTTGCTCTCAGCCTGCCACAAATCTTGATGATGGAAGGCGGCCACCAGTTCCTCGGGATGCACGATGGCCGTGCCCACCTTGCCGACCACGATTCCGGCAGCGGCATTGGCCAGCCTGGCCGCCGACACCAAGGGCAAGCCCGCCCCCAAGGCCGCCGAAAGCGTGGCGATCACGGTATCGCCAGCCCCCGAGACGTCGAACACCTCCCTGGCCTCGGCCTTCAGGTGATGCACGGCGCCCGAGGATTCGACCAGCGTCATGCCATCCTGGCTGCGCGTGACCAGCACATTCAAGACGCCGCAGGCCGCCATCAGATGCTTGGCCGCCGCCACCACGTCCTCGTCGCTTTTCACCGGCATATGGGTCGCTTCGGCCAGTTCGCGCCGGTTGGGGGTCAGCAAGGTAGCACCCCGGTAGCGCGAGAAATCGACGCCCTTGGGATCGGCCACCACGGGCCGTCCGGCACAGCGCGCCAGTTCGATCAGTTGCGGCAACAAGGCAGGCGACAACACGCCCTTGCCGTAATCCGACAGCAACAAGATGCGCGAGTCTTTCAGGCCCCTGGCGACGGCTTCCAGCACGTCGTCCTGGCCGCCCTTCGACAGCGGCCCCACGGTTTCGCGGTCGGCGCGCAGCAATTGCTGATTTCCAGCGCAAAAGCGGGTCTTGATCGAGGTCTTGCGCGCTGCTTCGACAGCCAGCCTGGGCGTAACCCCATTCTCCTGTTCCAGCAGATGGCGCACCTCGCGCCCGGACGCATCGTCGCCGATGGCGGTGACGAATTCAGCCCTGGCGCCGATGGCGGCCAGATTGCGCACCACATTGCCCGCCCCGCCCAGCATCGCGTTTTCATGATCGATGGACAGAACGGGAATGGGCGCTTCGGGCGAAATGCGCACGGCGTCGCCATAGACGTAACGGTCCAGCATGACGTCGCCTACCACAAGCACGGGCACGTCCTTCAGATCGGCCACCTGCGCCGCCAGTTGCGATTGATCGGTCATCAGGACAAGGCCTCGCGCTCGAGCGCTTCGCACAGCATATGGCCGATCAGGATGTGCATTTCTTGAATGCGCGCCGTTTCATGGACCGGCACGATCAACAAGGGATCGGCCAACCCCACCAGCTTTCCGCCGTCGCGCCCGGACAGACCGGCGGCGACGCAACCCATCGCCTTGGCCGCTTCCAGCGCCAACGTGACATTGGCGCTGTTGCCCGATGTGGTGATGCCGATCGCCACGTCCCCAGGCCGGGCCAAGGCTTCGATCTGGCGGGCGAAGATCAGTTCGAACCCCAGATCGTTGGCGCAGGCGGTCAGGCAAGATGTGTCGGTGGTCAGCGCCAGGGCGGCGATGGCCTTGCGGTTGCGCATATAGCGGATGGTCAGTTCGGTGGCCAAGTGCTGCGCATCGGCGGCACTACCGCCATTGCCGAAAAACATCAGCTTGCCGCCATTGTCCAAGGACTTCCGGCAGACCGCCACCAGCGCTGAGAACGGCTCGGACAGGGAATCGCGAACCGCCGCCAGCGCGTGGGCGTGGCGTTCGATCTCGTCGTAGAACAGGGTATCGCCGCTCATGTCGCCAAATCAGTTCCGGCAGCGCAAAACGGCATGCAGAACTTCCGCCCGGATGCGGCAACCATTCAGATTGGCCCGCCAGAAATCGGCCCCGGTCAACTGCGCCCCCAACAGATCGGCCATGCGCAAGTCGGCGTTCGACAGATCGGCCCCTTCAAGCAGGGCACCCCTCAACGAGGCGTTGCGCAACAGTACGCCGGTCAGATTGCATCCCGACAGAATGGCCCGGTCGAGCTTGCAATTGGACAAGTCGGCCTCGCGGAAATCGGCATGACGCAGGTCCGTCCCCGTCATGTCTAGTCCGCGCAGGTCCTGACCGGCAAAATCGGCGCGCTTTCCATAGCTCTGCCCCGTATCGCCGCCCCTGAGCCATTGCGTATGCTCTTCAAGAATGTCCTTCAGTTCGGCGGCGTTCATCAGCGGGTCCTTTCAGATGTTTTCACCCTCGGTCACCGCTTTGACCGCATCGGCCAACATAGCGGTAACGTGGTCGATGTCGCCCAGACGATCGACATTCACCACCAGATCGAAGGCGGCCGGATCGTTCAGGCGCGAATGGAACATTTCCCACACGTATTTGCCGCGCTGGGCGTTGTGTTCCTGAATGAGCTTCTTGGCGTCTTCGACGCCGATGCCGTCTTCATGGGCGACGCGCTCGGCGCACTTGTCCAGGGCGCCGATCAGGCGCACGCGAAGCGCCTTGGTGTGGCCCAGAATGACATGGCCGCCGCGCCCCATGATGACGCCGCCGACGCGGCTTAGCGACAGCATGATGTTGACCATGTGGCGCTTATAGGTGTCGGCGCTGGCGTCCTGGCCGGTGAACAGCGAGTACAGCCACAGATCGCGCGCCTTATGGACCTTTTCCTCCAGCGTCTTCACGACATGGGGGTCCATATGCGTGCGTTCGATGATCTTCTCAAGGACTTCCTTCGAGAAGTAGCGCACGCCCAGGCTCTCGGCCAGCTTCTTGCCGATCAACTCGCCGCGGCAACCGTAATCTCTGGAAATGCAGATGACATAGCGTTGCCCTTCCTTGGCCTCCTGCCCGCCGCCGGGAATGGCGACCGAGGAGACGATGGCCTGGAGGGCGCTTTGGAAATTAGGCATGGTGCGGGAATTCCTTTTTTTGTGACCGTTCAGGTCTTGGTGGACGGCCTATCCTAACATGCAAGAATGCCTCCGGCTAGGCCGCCTTCGCACCTGCAGCAGCAGCCGCGCGCCCCGCTTCGAACGCCTGGGCATTCAACACGCCAAGCTCGGGTTTTTTGGCCGAGAAGCGTTTGACCAGACATTCCTTCACCGAATCGGGTGCAAAGGGCAACGCTCCGGCCACCGCCCCCAGCATGACCGAATTGACCAAGCGGGCATTGCCCAATTCCTTGGCGATTCCGCCAGCATCGATGGGCACCATGCGCGTCCCCGAGGCCCGGATGTCGGCCAGTGGATCGACCGGATAGCTGAACAGGCCGGTCGACACCACGGGGGGGATGACGCGCATCGTATTCACAAGGGCGATTCCCGATGGTTTCAGATGTGAAATCCAGCGCAGCCCTTCGGCCAGTTCGAAGGCCAGCAGCACATCGGCCTGACCGGGCGGAATGGCGGGCGAGAAGATCTTGGGGCCGAAGCGAAGATGCGACGTGACGACGCCGCCTCGCTGGGCCATGCCCGCCACTTCGGTTTTCTTGACGTCGTGACCGGCGGCGATCGCCGCCTCGGCCAGGATCTCGGAAGCCGTCAAAACGCCCTGTCCGCCGATGCCGCAGAGCAAGACGTTGGTGATTGCGCTCTCAGCCATGGGCCTGGGCCTCCTTGGACGTCTTGGTGGGCGGCATCATCCGCTTGATGGCGTCGGGTCCGCAGGTTTCCGTGCACAAGCCGCAGCCCGTGCAGCCCGAGATGTCGATATCGACGAAGGCCAGTTCCTGATCCTTGCCGTTCTTCGCCACCGTCTCGCGCTTACGCACCAGAATGGCCGGACAGCCGGTTTTCAAACAATTGCCGCAGCCCGTGCAGGCCTCTTCGATCACCGTATAGGGCGCGAAACGCTGATGATCCTCGATCAGCACGCATGGCTGGTCGGTGATGATCACCGACACTTCGGGGATGGCCATCTCGTCCTTCAGTGTCTTGAAAAGGACCGGCATCATATAGGGATTGATCTTGTGGATGCGTTCGGGTTTCACGCCCAGCGCTTCGATCAGCTTGATGAAATCCACCTTGGGGGCGGGCATGCCATAGGCATCCTTGCCGGTGCCGGGATGATCCTGCCCGCCGGTCATGCCGACGGTTTGGTTGTCGAGGATCAGAACCGTGGCGTTGCCCTTGTTGTAGACCAGATTGAGCAGGCCCTGAATGCCCATATGCAGGAAGGTGGAATCGCCGATGACGGCGACCACCGACTTGTCGGCGTCCTTGGGCAGGCGGCCCTTGTCGAGGCCCAGCGCCATGGTCAGGGAAGCGCCCATGCAGGTGGTGGTGTCCAGGGCTTTCCAAGGATGAAGAGCTCCCAGCGTATAACAGCCGATGTCGCCGGAAATGGTGACCTGACGGCGCAGCTTGGACAACGTGTAATAAACGCCCAGATGCGGACAACCCACGCACATGGTGGGCGGGCGCGGAAAGACCAGCGAGGAATCATGCGCCAGCTTGCGCACCGGCACCGGCTCGCCCAGGAACTTGGCAATCGCCGGGATAAGAATTTCAGGCGCCAACTCGCCGTTCGAAGGCAGGATGTCCTTGCCCGTGCAGCCGATGCCCTCGGCCTTGAGCTCGGTCTCCAGCAGCTTCTCGGTTTCCTCGACCACCACCAGACGTTCCACCGTGCCCGCAAAGGCGCGGATGATTTCGAAAGGGGCCGGATGCGACAGGCCCAGCTTCAACACCGGGGCGTCGGGGAAGGATTCCTTCACATGCAGATAGCCTGGGCCAGAGGTCACGAAGCCGACGCGCTTGTCGCTCCCCTGCTCGACGACGTTCAGGGGGCTGCTTTCGCTTTCGGCCTTCAGGGCCTTTTCGCGTTCGGCCTGCAAGGGAAGACGGCGCTTGGCGGTAGAGGGGACCAGCACCCAGCGATTGGGGTCATAGGTAAATCCGCCCTCGCTGTTGGGTGGACGCCGCTCGCCCACCGTGACCAGCGACTTCACATGGCAAACCCGGGTGGTCAGGCGCAAGATGACGATGGTCTCGAATTTTTCGGACAGATCGAAGGCGGCCTTCGTCATCTCGAAGGCTTCCTGGGCGTCGGCGGGTTCCATCACGGGAATATGAGCGAAACGGCCCCAGAAGCGCGTGTCCTGCTCGTTCTGCGAGGATGAAAGGCCCACATCGTCGGCGACCACGAGAACCAAACCGCCCACCACGCCCGCCAGCGACTGGCTCATCAAGGGATCGGCCGCCACATTGACGCCCACCTGCTTCATGGCGGCCAGCGAGCGCGACCCGGCCACCGCCGCGCCGATGGCCACTTCCAGCGCCACCTTTTCGTTGACCGCCCATTGGGCGTTCAAATCGGGATATTGGGTCAGTTCTTCCAGAATTTCCGTCGAAGGGGTGCCGGGATAGGCGGAAGCCAGGGCTAGTCCGGACTCCCAGGCGGCACGCGCGACGGCTTCGTTGCCGGACATCATCAGACGTGTTCCGGCGGGGGGCAGGGCTTTCTTCTTCACAAAATCACTCCTTGTATCCCAGGTGCGTCACGCCCGATTTCAGGCGATTGTTGTTATCCGAACAGTTTGTCGATGTCGTCCTGGCTGATGCCCCTACCTTCAAGAGCCGGACCGGAAACCAGATGATCGTCGGCGTGAATCTGATCGGGAGAAGCCGAAGGCGCCATCTCCGAGAAACTGTCGTCGCCCCAGATCTCGATCATGGCGTTCACGCGCGTTTCGATGAATTTCAGCGTGTTCACCACCTTGGTGATGCGCTGGCCTGTAATGTCTTGGAAGTTGCACGCCTCGTAGATGCCCACCACGTGGTCGGAAATCTGGTCGGCCAAATTCCGCCCGTGATTGTCTTGCACATGGGCCAGCAGATTATGCACGACGCCGTCGATCTGCTCGGCCTTTTCCAAAATGCCCTGCGTGGCGTTCTCGGTCGCCTCGACCACGGCGTCCAGTTCGTTGGTCACCGCCACGATATGATCGTCGCCGGTCGTCGCCGGGCGAAGGGCCGCGATCTCGGCCTTGGTCTGCTGGATGCTGCGGCCAAGTGCCCGCACCTCGGTGCGCAGCAAATCCATTTCGGCCTTTTCGTTCTGAAGCGCTTCCTTCTCGCCCGCCAACTTGGCGCGCGCCTCGGGATCGGCATGCGCCCCCGACAGCAAAAGCTCCTTCATGTCGTTGCGCAGTTGCGCAATGGCTTCCAGGATCTGGACCGTGTCGCCGCCAGACAGGCCCGCGGAAGCAGCGGCGGGCACAGACTGCCCTTCGCGCTTCAGGCGCTGGATTTCAGCGGTAAACAGTTTCCGTCCCGCGCCGTTCGGACTCATTGCCATCTTTCCATCCCCCACGCACCCACACACTTCTCTCTGTCGGCGGCCCGTCCCGAACCGCCAAACCTGGAACTTCTATCGATACATCACCATTTGCAAATACGGCAAGTATCTTCGCCGCATTGCAGGCTTGAAAGAGGTTTCCAATCGCCTCACTATTCCGCCAAAGCCCCATAGAGGCAATGGTTAATGAGCCAGAGGGAAATCCAGGGAATGACAAAGCCGAACAAGAAGGCTACCCAGTCGGCTGCTCGGCGCCATGTTCCTGTAACAGACACCGAATGTATTCTTGATGTTCTTCCTGATCCGGTCGTATTGATCGACGGCTCAGGCCTGGTCAGGCTTGCCAACGCCGTCTTCGAGCAATTGTTCGGCTGGACGAAATCGGAAATATTGGGGCTGCCTCTTTCCTTGCTGATGGCCCATTCGGAAGCGGCGGCCCGCGAAATCGCGCCAAGCGGCTATGTTCATAAGGAGCACGGCCACTGTTTGATGCGTTCCAGACCCATCCTGGCGGCGCGCAAAAGCGGGCAGTTGTTTCCTGCCGAACTGACGATCAGCGAATTTCACCAGGGTGGCAAAACCGGATTCATCGGCGTTTTCCATGATATGCGCCGGATTGACGAGGCCAGAAAAGCCCTGAACGACAATCAAGAGCGTTTCGCCCTGGCCCTGTCTGGCACCAATGAGGGAATTTGGGACTGGGATCTGCAAAGCGGACTTGTCTTTTACTCCGAGCGCGTGCGCGACCTTTTCGGTCTTGAGCGCAGCGTCGGCACAACGAACGACTGGCTGGCTTGCGTTCATGCCGATGACCAGGTTCATTATCTTGCCGCCGTCAGGACCCACCTGAAGGGCGAAACGCAATTCCTGAACATCGACTACCGCTTGGCGGGCAACGAGCGGCGCTGGGTTCGCCATCGCGGCCTGGGGCTGCGCGACGGGAGCGGACGCGTGTTCCGCATGGCGGGATCGGTGGGCGACATCACGGAAACCAAGCTGGCCGAAGTCAAACTTCGCGACACATTGGCCCAGGTCGAGGCGGCCAACCGGGCCAAGGCGGATTTCCTGGCCGCCATGAGTCATGAATTGCGCACCCCCCTTAACGCCATCATTGGCTTTTCCGAGATGATTCACGGCCAAATTCTGGGGCCGGTCGGCACCCAAAAATACGTCGAATATGCAAGCGACATCATGGTTTCGGCCCGCCATCTGCTGGAAATCATCAACGACATTCTGGAAATGGCCCGCCTGGAGGCCGGACAGACGGAATTCCGACCGACTCTGATCGACATGACGACGGTCATCGAAACTTCCCTGCGCCTGTTGCACCAGCGGATTTCGCATTCAGGCCTGACGCTGGCCGCGAAGATCGCGCCAAATCTGCCGCCGATCCTGGGCGATGAGCGGCGCTTAAAGCAGGTGATGATCAATCTGTTGGGCAATGCCATCAAATTCACACCCAAGGAAGGGCTGATCGTCGTCGAGGCCAAGCCCGTGCTGGACGGCAGGCTGATGGTGCGCGTCATCGATTCCGGGGTCGGCATCGCCGAGCGCGACATTCCAAGGGCGCTGGCCCCCTTCACCCAGGTCGACAGCGTCGTGGCGAGACGCTACCAAGGATCGGGCCTTGGCCTGCCGCTTGCCAAGGCCTTCGTCGAATTGCATGGCGGGAATCTGGAATTGTCCAGTATTCTGGGCAAGGGGACGACGGTCACCCTGTATTTCCCGGCGCAACCACAACACCCGCAATGAATTCAGCCTTTCGACTTGCCACATTCAACCTTGAAAATCTGGACGCGCGCCCAGAGCATGCGGGCGGCGCAAGCCTGGATGAACGGCTTTGCCTTTTGCGTCCGCAACTGGAACGCCTGAGCGCCGACATCTTGTGCCTTCAGGAAGTGAATGCCGAGGAAATCGTCAAGAATGGCGAGCGCCGGGCGCTCGCACTCACCCGCCTGATCGACGGCACGCGATACCAAGCCTATCACCTGGCGTTCAGCCGAAACCGGGCGGGAATCCGCATGGCCGACCGGCACAATTTGGCCATTCTGTCTCGCTTTCCCATCTTGGAAGAGCGCCAGATTTGGCACCATCTGGTCGCCCCCTTGCGCCATTTCGCGCCCCATGCTCCCGACGCCCCGCTGCCGGTCGAGTGGGACCGCCCGCTTTTGCATGTCAGGCTGGATCTGGGAAGCGGCGCCAATCTGCACGTCCTTAACCTGCACTTGAAAGCGCCCAGGGCTTCCTTTGTCGAGGGAGCCAAGGAGAACCCGGACCGCTGGAAGAATGTGCAGGGCTGGGCGGAAGGATTTCATCTGGCGTCGGTCAAACGTTCGGGCCAGGCCCTGGAAGCGCGCCTTGTCGTCGATGCCCTGCAAGACGCCGACCCGCAAGCCCTGATCGCGGTGGCGGGCGATTTCAACGCCCAGGACAACGAAACCCCTTTGCGGCTTTTGCGCGCCGAGGCCGACGACACCGGCAACGCGCATCTGGCCGCCAGATCGCTGGTTTCCCTGGAGCGCGGCTTGGCGGAAAGCCAGCGCTTCTCGGTCATCCATCACGGCAGGCCCGCCATGCTGGACCATATCCTGGTTTCCAGACCCTTGCTGGGCTGGGCCAGGGACATTGCCGTCCATAACGAGGCCTTGGGCGACGAGGCCATTTCGCCCGCTCTGATTCCGGCGACCGGCGAAAGCTATCACGCCCCCTTGGTCGCCACTTTTCAAGCGCCCGAAAAAGCCAAGGCGTGATAGGCTGGCCCCATGTGGACCGACATCGTCGACCTTCGCGATTTTTACGCTTCGGGCCTGGGCCAAATGACGGCCCGGCTGTTGCGACGGCGCATTCGCGAAGTCTGGCCCAACCTGACCGGCGAGGCCGTGCTGGGCGTCGGCTTCGCGCCGCCTCTGCTGCGCGCCGGACTTGACGAGGCCCATAGGGTCGCCGCCGTCATGCCGCCGCCCATGGGCGTGTTGCGCTGGCCTGCCGAAGGGCCATGCAACTCGGTGCTGGCCGACGAATTGTCCCTGCCCTTCCCTGATCTGATGTTCGACCGCGTGCTGATCGTTCACGCGCTGGAATCGACCTATCATCCGCGCAGCCTGCTGCGCGAGGCCTGGCGGGTGCTGAAGGATTCCGGCCGCTTGCTGGTGGTCGTGCCCAATCGCCTGGGCGTGTGGTCCAGGCTGGAACGCTCGCCCTTCGCTGTCGGTCGCCCCTATTCGCCGATGCAATTGCAAAGCCTGCTGCGCGACGCTTTGTTCACCCCCACCCAATCGACCGGCGCTCTTTATCTGCCGCCGTTCAAATCGCGCATGCTGCTGGCCTCGGCCTCGGCGGCGGAGGAAGCGGGACGGCGCTGGTTCAGAGGATTCTCGGGCGTGCTGATGGTGGAAGCCGCCAAGCAGGTCTATGCCGCCGGGTTGGCGCGCGAAACCGCGCCCAGAAAACGCACGACCGTCCTGGCCCTGCCTCAGGCTCCATTGAGCGGGTCGTCTTTGATCGAGGCCGGAAACCGGCCCGGATCAAAGACGTGAATCCGCTCAACGGATATATCTAAGGGAACGATTCACGTTTTACCCAGTTCGCGTAGGCGATCCGGGTAAAGCGATCGTGCCCTTTGGGCGAAAAGCGACGCAGATGGATGGGTCGGTTTCCAGCCTGGGGCCGCCCACCAAATCGATGCAGTAGGGAATGGCTGGAAAGACCGCCTTCAGGCAATCGGCGATGGCCGATGGCTTGCCCGGCAAATTCAAGATCAGGCTTTTGCCTCGAATGCCCGCCGTCTGGCGCGACAAGATGGCGGTAGGCACCACCTTGAGACTCTCCAGCCGCATCAGTTCGCCAAAGCCCGGCATCATCTTTTCGCACACCGCCTCGGTGGCTTCAGGCGTGACGTCGCGAAGCGCAGGCCCCGTGCCGCCGGTGGTGACGATCAACGAACATCCAGCCACGTCGGCCAGCTCGATCAACGTGGCTTCAATGGTGGCCTGAACATCGGGGATCAGGCGCGTTTCGGCCCGCCAGGGGATGGACAAATACCGCCCCAACTCGGCCAGAATGGCCGGGCCGCCCTTATCTTCGTAAACGCCTGAACTGGCGCGGTCGGAAACCGTCACCACGCCGATGGGGATTTCTTGGGACACGCCAACACTCCTTAGCCGGTTTCCCACAAGCTAAGGACTGAACGGCCAACGGTCAATCTCAGTGCCAAGGCGTATCGACATCCTCGAAATTGGCGCCTTTGTCGTGCAGGTGGCCGGACCTAGCGTTCTCGACGAAATCGAACCAAGCCAGCAGCGCCGCCTTCACGTCGTCCCTACCCGCATGCAGCGGCAAAAGGCCCTCGCGGTTCATCACTTCCATAACCCGGCTCAACAGCGCCTGATGGCAGGCAAGCTCCAAATGCGTCTCAAGCGGTTTCATCGTCACCTCCCAAAGCACCGGGACGGATCCCCCACCCCATCCGCCAAGGGATCATCATGAAGAAAATGTTAACACCGCTGGCGCGCGGAGGGCATGCTGGTTGCGCATGGCTGGGACATGTCAGGGGCGGGGGTGGGGCGACGAGCGCGCGGCCAGTGCCCGGGAGCCGCCGGCAATCCGCTCCTCCTCCCCCTTGCAATCCTTGAAAACTCTGCTATAAACCCCGCTCTTATCCGGTCGCCGGGCGGATGGAGCGCTTTTGCGTTCCTCGGGCATTGCCTAGGCGGCCTCGTGCAACCTTTTGAAAAGGATGGAAAAATGCCCAAGATGAAGACCAAAAGCGCGGTCAAGAAGCGCTTTAAAGTGACGGCTTCCGGCAAGTTGAAGGCCGGTGTGGCCAACAAGCGCCACGGCCTGTCCAAGCGCCCGCAGAAGATGAAGCGTCAGGCCCGCGGCACGTTCGTGCTGTTCGAGGGCGACGAGCGCATCGTCAAGACCTTCATGCCCTACGCCCGCTAAGGAGTATCCGTCATGGCACATGTCAAGCGCGGCGTTACCACGCATGCTCGTCACAAGAAAATTCTGAAGCTGGCCAAGGGCTATCGCGGCCGTTCCAGCACCTGCTACCGCATCGCCATCGAGAAGGTCGAGAAGGGGCTGCAATACGCCTATCGCGACCGTAGGGCCAAGAAGCGCAATTTCCGCGCCCTGTGGATCCAGCGCATCAATGCCGGCGTGCGCGAATGCGGCATGACCTACAGCCGATTTATGAACGGTCTGAAGAGGGCCGGGATCGAGTTGGACCGCAAGGTGCTGTCCGACATGGCGATCAAAGAACCCGCAGCCTTCAAGGATCTGGTCACCCAGGCCCAGGCCGCCTTGGCCGCGTAAGATAAGCGAGAGATCGCTTCAAGTTTGCGAAGGGGGCCTGATCCAATCGGGTCCCCTTTTCATTTGGAAAGCCGGGCGTCTGCAAGGACGCTCGGCGCAAGCGCCCAAGGGGCGCCGCGCCTGGTGGCGCGGGAGCCAAGCGACACGGAGTGTCGCGCCCGGCGCTTGAGGGCAGGAGAAAGAAGCATGGATGAACTGAAATCGTCGGCCTTGGCGGAAATCGCCGCCGCCTCGAACCTGGAAGCCCTGGAAGCCGTGCGCGTCAAAGCGCTGGGCAAGAAAGGCGCTCTGACCGAAGAGATGAAGAAGCTGGGAGGCCTGGCTCCCGACGAGCGCAAGGCCTTCGGCGCCAAAATCAACGAGGTGAAGGCCGCCCTTGAAACGGCGCTGGCCGAGCGCAAGGGCTTGCTGGAAAACGCCGCCATCGACGCGCGCCTAGCTGCCGAGAAAATCGACATCACCCTGCCCTGCCGCCCCGAGATCGAGGGACGCATCCATCCGATCAGCCAGACCATCGACGAAGTGACGGCCATCTTCGCCGAAATGGGATTCGCGGTCGCAGAAGGCCCCGACATCGAAGACGACTTTCACAATTTCACGGCGCTCAACTTCCCGCCCGACCATCCGGCGCGCCAGATGCACGACACCTTCTTTTTCGGCGAGCATGCGCCCGGCGAACGCCTGTTGCTGCGCACGCACACCTCGCCGGTGCAGGTGCGCACCATGCTAAACCAGAAGCCGCCCATCCGCGTCATTATTCCCGGACGCACCTTCCGCTGCGATTCCGACATGACCCACACGCCGATGTTTCATCAGGTGGAAGGGCTGCTGATCGACGAAAGCACGCATTTTGGACATTTGAAAGGCTGCCTGATCGATTTCGTGCGCGCCTTCTTCGAAGTCGACGACGTGCCGGTGCGTTTCCGCCCATCGTTCTTTCCCTTCACGGAACCGTCGGCCGAGGTTGATATCGGCTGCTCGCGCGAGGGCGGCGAGTTGCGCATTGGCCGGGGTGCCGGCTGGCTGGAAATTCTGGGCTGCGGCATGGTGCATCCCAACGTGCTGAAGAATTGCGGCATCGATCCAGACAAATATCAGGGCTTCGCCTTCGGCATGGGCGTTGAACGTCTGGCCATGCTGAAATACGGCATTCCCGATCTGCGCACCTTCTTCGACGGCGATTTGCGCTGGCTGAAACATTACGGCTTCTCGCCCCAGGATGTGCCCACGTTGGCCGGAGGATTGGCCCGATGAAATTCACCCTTTCCTGGTTGAAGGACCATCTCGACACCAAGGCCTCGCTTGGCGAAATCCTTGAGCGCCTGACCATGCTGGGCCTGGAGGTCGAAAGCGTGGAAGACCCGGCATCCGCCCTGTCCGGCATCATCGTCGGCCATGTGCTGGAAGCCAATCAGCACCCCAATGCCGACCGTTTGCGCGTGTGCAAGGTCGATACAGGCAAGGGCGCTATCCAGGTGGTGTGCGGCGCGCCCAATGCGCGGGCGGGCCTGAAAGTGGCGCTTGCCCTGCCCGGCACCGTCATTCCCGCCAGCGGCGAAACGCTGAAGAAGGGGGCCATTCGAGGCCAGGAAAGCCAGGGCATGATGTGCTCGACCCGCGAATTGAAGCTGGGCGAGGATCATGACGGCATCATCGAACTGGATGCCGCCACGCCTGTCGGCGCACCGCTGACCGACGTGCTGTCGCTTGATCCCGTCATCGACATCGCCATCACGCCCAACCGCGCCGATTGCTTGGGCGTGCGCGGCGTTGCCCGCGACCTAGCAGCCGCTGGCCTTGGCCAGCTTAAGCCCCTGGATACCGTGCATGTGCCGGGCAAATTCAAAAGCCCGATCCAGGTGCGCATCGAGGCCAGCCATGCCTGCCCGCTTTTCGTGGGCCGTTATATCCGCGGCGTGAAGAACGGCGAGAGTCCGAAATGGCTGAAGGATCGCCTGACCGCCATCGGGCTGCGTCCCATCTCGGCGCTGGTCGACGTCACCAACTACATCACCTTCGATCTGGCTCGCCCGCTGCACGTCTTCGATGCCGCCAAGGTCAAGGGCGCCATCCATCCCCGTTTGGCCAAGGCGGGCGAAAGGCTGGCGGCGCTGAACGGCAAAACCTATGAACTCGACGATCAGATGACCGTGATCGCCGACGACGAGGGGCCGGAAGCCCTGGGCGGCGTGATCGGCGGCGAACGGTCGGGCTGCACCGAAACCACCACCGACGTCTTTGTGGAATCGGCTCTGTTCGATTCCATCCGCACCGCCAACACCGGGCGCAGGCTGCAAGTGGATTCCGACGCCCGCTATCGCTTCGAGCGCCATGTCGATCCCGAATTCGCGCAAGTCGGCATGGAAATCGCCACCCGCATGATCCTTGATCTGTGTGGCGGCGAGGCGTCCGAACTGGTGATCGCGGGCGCCGTGCCCGATTGGAAGAAAAGTTTCGTGCTGCGCCCCGAGCGCGTGGCCCAGCATGGCGGCATCCATATTTCCAAGACCGAGATCGAGCGCATCTTGATGGGGCTGGGCTGCACGGTGGCCGAGCATGGCGATGGCATTCTGGTGTCGCCGCCCTCGTGGCGCGCCGATATCGGAGCCGAGCACGATCTGGTGGAAGAAGTGATCCGCGTCTATGGCTATGATCACGTGCCAGCCGCTTCGGTGCCCAAACTGTCGGCCATCACCAGCCCTGTGCTGACGGCCTTGCAAAAGCGCCGCTCGCTCATTCGCCGCACCCTGGCGGCAAGGGGCATGAACGAAACCGTCTCCTGGTCCTTCATGCCCAAGGACCTGTCGCGCCTGTTCGGCGGCGGGGCCGATGCGCTGACCTTGGCCAATCCCATCAGTTCCGATCTGGACCAGATGCGCCCCAGCATTCTTGGCAATCTGATCCAGGCGGTGGGCCGCAACGCCGACCGGGGTTTCGCCGATCACGGCCTGTTCGAACTGGGGCCGCAATATGCCGGAACCAAGCCCGGGGATCAGTCCTCGATGGCGTCGGGCGTGCGCGCGGGCCAGATGATCGAACGCAACTGGGCGGGGGCTTCCCGTGCCGTCGATGCCTTCGACGCCAAGGCCGATGCCCTGGCCGCCCTGTCCATCGCGCAAGTGCCGACCGACAATCTGCAAATCGAAGCCGACGCGCCCGGCTGGTATCATCCGGGCCGCTCTGGCTCGCTGAAGCTGGGCGCCAAGGCGCTGGCTTGGTTCGGCGAGATTCATCCCCGCGTGCTGAAAGCGCTGGACGTCAAAGGGCCTGTCGTGGGCTTTGAAATCTTCCTGGACGCCCTGCCGCCGGTGAAAGTGCGCCCCAGCAAAACCAAGCCCGCCCTGAAGGCATCGCCCTTCCAGGCGGTGGTGCGCGATTTCGCCTTCCTGGTCGATAAATCCGTCACCGCCCAGGCCGTGCTGCGCGCCGCCAAATCGGCCGACAAGACGCTGATCGTTACAGCCTCGGTCTTCGATCTTTACGAAGGCAAGGGCGTCGAGGAAGGCAAGAAGTCGCTGGCCATCGCGGTCACGCTGCAACCCACCGAACGCACGCTGACCGACCCCGAGATCGAAGCCGTGGCCGCCAAGGTGGTGGAAGCGGTCTCAAAGGCGACGGGGGCCAGCTTGCGGGGGTGAACCTACGCGCTGGGATCGATGACCGTGACCGGCACGTCTTGGAAATGGCGGACATTGCGTGTGGCCAGGACAGCTTGACGCGCCAGGACGATGCCGGCGATTTGCGTGTCCCTGAATTCGACGGTCAGACCGGCATTCCTGCGACGCGCCGCCAGCATGGCCGCCTCTTCCGCCGCCCGGAAATCGAAGGGCAGAATGCGGCGCTGAAAATCTTCTTCAAGCGCCTGAGCAAAGGCTTTCTCCAACGCTTGGCGCTTGTGGCTGCCAGGCAAAAGTTCCAGACCGAAGCGTATCTCGAAGACGGTGATTGTCGTGATCCACAAGGATTCCGAAGGTTGACGATCTAGCCAAGACACAATGGCCGGATCGGCATCACGGCGCATCACGGCAGACAACACATTCGTATCGAGAATGATCATTCAGTGAACGAGGCGGGAATTGCCGCCGTTCCCCGCACTTCCGGAATGTCTTCTTCCAGGCCGATGGCGGAAAAGCGCTGGCTTAAGCGGCTGCCCAGGCGCTGCAACGGCTCGCCTTCGTCTTTCACGGCGTTCCTTAGGATGTCGCGCACCTCTTCTTCCATGCTGCGCGCATGCGAGGCCGCGCGATGCTGGAGCAGCGTTTTGACTTCTTCCTCGATATTGCGAACCACCAACTGCGCCATAAAATCCTCCAATTTGATATCATGATATCAAATTAAAGATCGTCTTACAATCTCGCTGTAATTAGACGTTAAGCGACTAAAGCGGATCGAAAAAATGCCCGCGAAGCTCTTTCAATTTGCTGCCACTCGATTGCTTTCCACACTCGCCAAGGGCTTCTTCGAGTACGAAAAGGCAGGCATTCAAAAGTGCTTTGTCTCGTGATGGTTCTTCGACCGGGCCAGTTTGGAACTTTCCACCGTGAAACAAATTGTTGCGGACACATCGAACCGCGAGGAAGAGTTCCTTTATGTCTATTATGTCCCTCCCGACTTTCCAATCAATGGAATTCCCTTGGACGATCTGCTTCTTCGGAGGCTTATCAAACAGCACCTTGGCAGAATCAGATTCTTTAACCGTTTGGAAAAACGTATCCGTCAAATTGCGTGCAAAGCAATCCCACCCTGGTTCTGCATTTTTACCGTCGACATGACTCTCAAGGTATCCAGCCTGCTTCAGAGCAAACTCAAATCTGGAAAATACGGCAAAAAATTTGGTCGCTTCGTCCGGAAGGTCCCTCAACAAGACATTTTCATAATCAGAGCACATTCGCTTTCCTCCCTCCCACATCCATGCGATCAAAGGCGACGGGGGCTTCCTTGCGCGGCTAGGAAGGCCAAAATCGCCGCCGTCGCCGCCACATTCAACGACTGCACATGGCCGGAACCGGGGATCACGGCCAGCGCGTCGCATTCGGCTTGGCTGTGTTTGGGCAAGCCGGTTTCCTCATTGCCCAGCACGAAGGCGATGGGCCGTTTGCGCGCCCAGGGCAGAACCTCGGACAAGGGTTTCGACTTTTCGTCCAGCGCCGTGCCGATGACGAAGAATCCCGCTTCCTTCAGGCGTTTCAGGGGCAGCGGAAAGCGCTCGGCCTTGATGATCTCCAGCCATTCCAGCCCGCCCTCGGCGATGCGATAGGCGGCGTCCGAAGGCTGGGCCTGACCTGGATGGTCCGACAGCAACAGGCGTTCGATGCCGAAGAAGGCCAGCGTGCGGGCGATGGCGCCCAGATTGTGCGGATTGCCCACCCCATCCAGCACCACGATATTCTTGCCTTCTTTCGCCCAATCCTTGGCGGCATGGGCGTCGAAAACGCCCACCGTTCTGGGCTTGGCCAGGGCCAGAATGCCGCCATGCATCGGCGTGCCCGCCAGTTTCGTCAATTCCTCGCCGTCGATGGCGCGGTAGGGCTTATGGCCCTCGGCCAGCTTGGCGCACAGCGTGGTCGCCTTCTTGGCCGTGCGTTCGTCCATGAACAGGCGCATCACGCGGGCCGGGTCGCGCTCGACCAAGGCGGTTACCGCCGACAGGCCCGAGATGCGCAACAAGTCGCGCTCGGCCTCGGGCACCAGGGGGCGGTGTTTCTGCTGGGGCGTTCTGGGTCTCTGTGCCATAGTTCCTTCTATCATGACTCTCATCCTTCTCAATAAGCCCTTTAACGTGCTGTGCCAGTTCACCGACCCCGAAGGGCGGGCGACCCTGGCCGACTATGTCAAGGTAAAGGGCGTTTACGCGGCAGGGCGGCTTGATTTCGACAGCGAGGGCCTGCTGGCGCTGACCGACGATGGCAAGCTGAACAAGCGGCTCGCCGATCCCAAGAACAAGACGCCCAAAACCTATTGGGCGCAGGTGGAAGGCATCCCCGACCAGGACGCGCTGCAAAAACTTTGCCGGGGCGTCGAGTTGAAGGACGGCAAGACCTTGCCCGCCAAGGCCTGGATCATTCCCGAGCCACCTAATCTGTGGCCGCGCGAGCCTCCCATCCGTTACCGCGCCGCCATTCCCACCAGTTGGATCGAGCTGACCATCACCGAAGGCAAGAACCGCCAGGTGCGGCGCATGACGGCGGCGGTGGGCCTGCCCACCCTGCGCTTGATCAGAGCCGCCATCGGCGATTGGAAATTGGATGGATTGCCGCCCGGCGAATGGCGGGAAGTGGAACCAGCTAGACGGCAAAAGCCTTTTTAATTAGAATAGGGGCCAGAAAACGGAGGTTTTCTTGAGCAAGCCCTTGTCCCCCATCGTTTCGGAATTCGAAAGCGAAGAACAGGAAGCCAGCTATGATCGCTGGTTCCGGGCCAAGATTCAGACTGCCCTCGACAGCAAGCAGCCCCGCCTTGCGCACGATCAGGCTACAGCGGAAATTCAAGATCGTCTCAACAAAAAGCGTCTGATCCGCAATGCTGGTTGAGTGGCGTAGGGAAGCGCTGGCCGATCTCTGGGCGATTCTCGACTATATCGACGAACGCAATCCATCCGCCGCCGACAGATTGTTTCAGGCTATCGAGACGGCCATTCAATCCTTGCCCGAGCATCCCTATCTCTATCGCCAAGGCCGGGTGGCGGGAACCCGAGAAATCGTCGTCCATCCCAACTATCTGATCGTCTACCGGGTCACGCAGTTGATCGAAATATTGGGCATCCTGCATGCTAGGCAGGAATATCCCTGAAATTCACATCCGCTTCTTCGTCTTCGCGGTCGCCTGGGCGGCAAGCGGGTCGTCCGGCCAAGGGTGGCGGGGATAGCGGCCACGCATCTCGCTTTTCACCGAAGGGTAAGCGTTCGCCCAAAAACTTTTAAGATCTTGCGTCACCGCCAAGGGGCGTTGACCGGGCGACAACAGATGCAAGGTCACCGCCACATGACCGTCCAGCAAGCGAGGACCATCTTCGGCGCCGAACATTTCTTGCAGCTTGACCGCCAGCACCGGCGCTTCGGCGGAATAATCGATGGCATGCGTGTTGCCCGACGGCGCTTGAACCCGTTCAGGCGCCAGCGAGTCCGCCTTGCGTTGCATCTCCCAGGGAATTTGCGCCTTCAAGATTTCCAATAGATCAAGCCTTGCCAGATCGGCGCGGCGCGTCATGCCCGACAAATAAGGCCCCAGCCAGCCGGTTAAATTCCCCAGCAAGAAATCGTCCGAGAAATCCGGCCAGCCGTCATTGGGCCGATGACGGGCAAGAAAGCGCACGCGGCTTCGAAAGCGCTCGGCTTCTTTCGTCCAGGGCAGGGCTTGCAACCCCAGCCTGCGAAGGCCATCCGTCATCGCCGCCAGAACCAAGGCAGGGTCCGGATTTGGCAAGGGCTTGTCGGACAGAATCAACGCGCCCAATCGGCGCTGACGCCTGGCCTTGACCGCTTCTTCGCGCCCATCCCATTCCACGAAGGCGCGCTCGGTCAACTCCGCCTCGAAATCCTGTTCCAGCTCGGCCAAGGAAATGGGCGCCGCCAGAAAGATGCGCCCATCCGCCCCGGCCCCATCCAGATGCGCCACCGCCAGGAAGTCATCTCCAGCCAGGGGATCGGCCTCATCCAACTTGCCGCCGCGCCCGCCAGACAGGCGGTAAAGACCGCGCCCGCCTCGGCGCTGCGCGATGCGGTCGGGATAGGCGAAAGCGATCAGACTGCCGCAAGCCTGGGAATTCACGACCCCATCGCCAATTCCCGCCTGGCGCTTCAATTGTTGGGCCGCCGCTCGCACGCGCTCCAACGCCCCGCGATGCAAACGAAAACCGGAAGGCGGATGCGCCTTGCGGTCGCTCGCCAGATCAAGACGCAAGCGCATGTCCGCGTCGCGTCCGCCCGACAGAATGTCGCGCTCGCCCATCAGCGCCGCCAGCAAACAGGCCGTGGCCCCCTCGCCCATTTTGTCGGCGCGCAGAACCATATGGGCCAATCTGGGATGCGCAGGCAGGCGGGCCATGCTTTTGCCCAATGCGGTGATGCGCCTTTGTGCATCCAAGGCTTCCAGGCTTTGCAGCAGCGACAAGGCCTGGGCATAAGCCGCTGCGGGCGGCGGATCAAGCCAGGAAAGCTGGGCGGGATCGTCAACGCCCCATTCGGCCAGCGCCAAAGCCAGCGGCGCCAGATCGGCTTGCAGAATTTCCGGCGCGTCGAAGGCGGCCAGGGCGCGATCTTCGGCTTCCGGCCATAAGCGATAGCAAACGCCAGGCCCCAAGCGACCCGCCCGCCCCTTGCGCTGCTCGGCCGAGGCTTTGGAAACACGCACGGTTTCAAGCCGGGACATGCCCGAAGCCGGATCAAAGCGAAGGGCGCGCTTCAAGCCGCCGTCGATGACGATGCGCACCCCTTCGATGGTCAGGCTGGTTTCGGCAATCGTGGTCGCCAGCACCAATTTGCGATGGCCGGGCGGGCTGGGCGACAGGGCGCGGTCCTGCGCTTCGGGCGACAAGGCGCCATACAGCGGCAACACCTCGGCCTGCATGCCGTCCAGACGCTCGGCCACCCGCTTGATTTCCGCCTCGCCGGGCAGAAAGGCCAGCCCGTCGCCCTCGCCCTCCTCGCTCATCGCCCGGCGGATCAGGCGCGCCATTTCGTCTTCGAAGCGTTCCTTGATGGGACGATCAAGATAGCGCAGCGCCACGGGATACATCCGGCCTTCAGATCGCACCACCGGCGCATCGCCCAGCAAACCGGCAATTCTCTCGCCGTCCAGCGTGGCCGACATGACCAGGATTTTCAGATCGGGCCGAAGGGCCGATTGCGCTTCCAGACATAGCGCCAACCCCAGATCGGCATCCAATGATCTTTCGTGGAATTCGTCGAAAATGATCAGTCCCACGCCGGAAAGTTCGGGATCGGACTGCATGCGCCTGGTCAGGATGCCTTCCGTCACCACCTCGATGCGCGTCGCTTTCGATATTTTGCTTTCCAGCCGCACGCGATAGCCGACCGTGCCGCCGACCGCCTCGCCCAAACTGGCGCTCATGCGCGACGCCACGGCCCTGGCCGCCAAGCGTCTGGGTTCCAGCATCAAGATGGTTTTGCCGCCAAGCCAGGATGCATCCAGCAGGGCCAGGGGAACGCGCGTACTTTTGCCCGCCCCCGGCGGCGCTTCCAGAACGGCGGCGGATGCGCCTTCCAAAGCCTGGGCCAAGTCGGAAAGAACGGCATCAATGGGCAGGGCGGGAAGCCAAGCCCTCATCAAGGGATGACCTGCTCGCGCCGATAGCCGTCAATGATGGGCAGTTCGGCCAGGGGCCTTTTCTCGCCGACGATCACCTTGACCCCGCCATCGCTGGTGCGAAACGAGCGCACGCGCAAAGGAACGTCCAGGCGATAGATCGCCGTCGCCTTCATCACCGGCACGATCTTGCCATTGATCTTGGGTGGGCCGAAAGTGACGGTGATGGGCGTGATCTGCGATTCGTCGGTCAGCTTGTCGTAGATTTCGACGAAGGAATACATGCGGTCGCGCAAGGCCGCCTTGGGATTGGGAAAGGCCAAGTCTCCCGCTTTGCCGCAACTATTCTCGAACTTCAGACAGACCTGGAAGGAAACCCAGCGCTCGCCGTCGGGCGCGGTCGGATTGGGTTCCGATTGCAGCTTGGCGGTGTACTGCCCTGCCGTCCAGGGCATGCCATGGCGCACGCTGATGAAATCGCCCTCATAGCCAGCGCTTTCATAAACGCCGCCGGGGGCCACTTTCAGCTTGTCGGTTCGTCGTTCGCCGAAACGCGAGAAGATGATGCCCGGTCCACGATTGCCTGCGGAATCGTGCTTCAACCAAGTCTGCAACCCGGCATAGGCCTTGGCCTCGCCCAGCCAGAACAGACCCAAGGGCGCTATGTAAAGGGGTGGGCTGGCCTTGGGATCACCCTCGATGGTGACGTCCATGGACAGATCCTGGAAAGTCTGGCTTTGGACATTGGGATCAAGCCGCCAATAGACATCCACCAGATGCCAGGGCATGGCGCGATACGGCCCCTCGGCCCGGGCCAGGGCGGGCAGGAGGACGACAAGCAGAGCCAGAATGGCTGAAATGCGCATGAAACGCTTCATCATGTCGCTATTTTTGCCCTATAAAGACCCCCATGAGCAAGACGTCTTCCAAAAAATCCGCACGCATCGGCATCATCAGCCTGGGCTGCGCCAAGGCGCTGGTCGATTCCGAACGCATTCTGACCCTGTTGAAAGCCGAGGGCTACGAGATCGCGCCCGATTACCAGGGAGCGCAAGCGGTGATCGTCAACACCTGCGGCTTTCTGGACAGCGCCAAGGCCGAAAGCTATCAGGCCATCGCCGAGGCCTTGGAGGAAAACGGCAAGGTCATCGTCACTGGCTGCATGGGCGCCGACCCGGAAGTTCTGAAACGCTTTCCAAAGCTGCTGTCGGCCAGCGGCCCCATGCAGTTCGAACGCGTGATCGAGGCGGTTCATGCCGCAGTTCCGCCGCCGCACGCGCCCTATCTTGATCTGGTGCCGCCGCAGGGATTGCGCCTGACCCCCAAACATTACGCCTATCTCAAGATTTCGGAAGGCTGCGACCATGCTTGCAGTTTTTGCATCATCCCGCATTTGCGAGGCAAGCAAGTCAGCCGCCCGGCCAACGACATTCTGGGCGAAGCCGAAGCGCTGGTCAAAGCGGGCGTGCGCGAATTGCTGGTCATCGCCCAGGACCTGACCGCCTATGGCATCGACCTCAAACATGCCGCCAGCGATTGGAAGGGCAGGCAGGTCAAGGCACGCCTGCCCGAACTGGTCCGCGAGCTTGGCAGGCTGGGGGCTTGGATACGTCTTCATTACGTCTATCCGCACCCCATCGCCGACGAACTGCTCCCCCTGATGCAAGAAGGACTGGTCCTGCCCTATCTGGATATTCCCTTCCAGCATGCCAGCCCCCAAGTGCTGAAAGCCATGCGCAGGCCCAGCTTCCAAGACCGCACGCTGGAGCGCATCCGGCGCTGGCGCGAGCGCGTGCCCGAACTGGCGCTGCGTTCGACCTTCATCGTGGGCTTTCCCGGCGAAACCGAGGAAGATTTCCGTTTCCTGCTGGAATGGCTGGAAGCGGCCAGGCTGGACCGCGTCGGCTGCTTCACCTATGAAGCGGTCGAGGGCGCGCCCGCCAACCAGCTTGCGAACCAGGTGCCCGAGAAGATCAAGCAGGAACGCTGGGAACGCCTGATGGCGGCGCAAAAGCGCATCAGCGCCTTGAAGCTGAAAGACAAGGTGGGCAGGCGCATCGAAGTGCTGGTCGATGAGGTCGACAATTGGGGCGGCATCGGGCGATCAATCGGCGATTCGCCCGAAGTGGACGGCGTGGTGCATCTGGCGGGCGATCTTGTCATGCATCCCGGCGACCTGATCGACGCCCAAGTGACCAAGGCCGAGGATTACGATCTGATCGCCACGCCGATTCAGTGTTTGAGAAGCTGGAGCAACAGTTGGCCGCCGCCGGCAAACCACAAGCCGATGAGTGCGGCGATGATGAATCCCAAGGAAAGATAAAGTTTCCAGGGCGGCTGCTTTTCGGCATAGGGATCGGAAAGGCCGCGCTCGGCGCCGTCGGGCAACTTGGCCAGATGGGTGAGCGAGGTGCCGAAGGGAATGTTGATCTTGGCCCTGGAATTCACCGCCCAGCCATTGGCGTCCAGAATCGGACCCAGATTGCGCTGACGCAGCTTCATGAAGGCGATCAGGATCGAAGGTCCGCTGAACAGCATGACCACGCCGAACAGCGCCAGCGGCATCTGCCACCAGGTCAAATTCAGGAAACTGGAAACCACCGTGGCGATGGCGGTGCCAATGGCGCCGATGGCCAAACCGATGGCGGCGAAGATGCCCGCAAAGCGACCGGCGTCGAAAGCGCCGGGGGCCGCAGCCACAGGCGCAGGCGCGCCGACCGCTGTCGGAGCGGCGGCGGTCGCTGGCTTGGCCCCCGCCAGCGGATTCGACGACACCACCACGACGCGCTGATGCTGGGCGGCGGCCCTGGCCGCAGCCGCTTTTTCGATCTGCGATCCGATGGCCTGGCCCACCTTGCGGTAGGGCAGCCAGAAGGCTTGGCGCAGGCTGATCGGGTGATCGATGATCTTGACCACCGTGGCTTCCCAATCGCGGCCTGCATGATCGTAGAAAACGCCGTTGCGCCCCACCACGATCTGATCGGCGTCGCCCGAGGTGAAGGCGGCTGCGATGGTCAGGCGCT
Organism: Alphaproteobacteria bacterium; assembly: GCA_015231795.1. Lineage (NCBI taxonomy): Bacteria > Pseudomonadati > Pseudomonadota > Alphaproteobacteria > Alphaproteobacteria bacterium. The sequence continues at coordinate 645,954 of JADGAX010000001.1, forward strand.
CGTCGGTTTGCGGGCGGTGGCAGTCGCAATAGACCAGACAGATGCGGCTTAACGACGCCAGTTTGGCGTGCTTCTCCGGATCGTCGCCTCTAACCACCAGATCGCAGCTGCGGCCATCCAGATACAAAGTGCCGATCTGGAAAATGGCCCGTTTGTGCCCGGTGTAGAAGTCGCGGAAGGTCACGAAATTGTTCAGCAGCGTCAGCAGATCGCGCCGGTAATGCGTCAGCCGATTGACTTCGGCGATGGCGTCGGCTTCGCCCTGCACGGCTTCGTCCTCGGCGACCAAGGCGCCGATCTTTGCTGCGATCCCGTGTTCGATGAAGGCCCTGACGCGATCAATTCCCAAAGGCTCGACCAGCGCGCCGCATTTCGCGGCCTGCCAGGATTCAAAAGCGGCGAACCTGTTCTTGATCTCCTGCCAACCTGCCTCGTCCAACTGGCTGGTCTTGCCCAGCAAAGGCAAGACGACCTGGACGGCGAAGGCATCCATGCGCGACGCCCAGGCGGGGTTGACGCATTCCTTCAAGGGCAAGGGCCGCCCCGCCCCGGCATGCGCCAACGGAAACTCGGCCACTTGGCATGTGTCCGCCGCCAACAATTGCGGAGCCAGAGCCTTGAAATCATCCTCCGAACGGTTCAGAACGCCCTCGGCCCTGGGATCGTAGGCCGCCAATTTGCAGCGGGTGAAATAATCCTCGATCTTGTCTTGAACGGCGGCAAAAGCGCCATAGGCGGCAATCGTTTCGTCGCCCAAGGGAAGGACCGTTGCATCGCCCTTGGCCAGATTCCACCAAGCGACATAGGCCTCGGTCTCGGCTTTCATCTTTTCCAGGGCTTCGCGGTTCATGCCCTGGCCGCCCGAACGATCAGGCTGGCTTCCGCACAGGTCCATGATGACGCGGATGAAGTCGGCGACCTCCTCGTCTTGGGCGGCCTCGGGCGGCAACACCCCGTCGCCGTTGAAATGGGTGTGGGTGAAGATGCGCACGGTATCTAGCGTATCTTCGGGCGAAATGCAGTCGGCGCCCGGCTTGTCCAGATTGGACAGAATGCGCTTGGCCGAGGCCAAAAGGCGCGCCCCTTCCGGCTTGGAGGCATCGATGGCGGCCAAGGGCAGGCAATCGCCCTCCTTGAACAGAATTTCGGGATCGGCCAACCGGTCCAGCGTCCAGGAAACGGCGGACAGGATCTCGCCCGCCCGAATGCGCCCGTCATGGTCAAGATCGATCATGTCCAGCGTGCGCGCATCGAATTCGACGCCGCGCGTGGGACAGCTTAGGGCCACCCACAATTTCCGATCCAAACTGGACAACGCCTTCAAATCGGCGCCGCTTTCGATCCTGGCCTGATCGAAGCCGCCCGCCCTGAAGAAACGCCAGACATGTGCATTGGATTCAGCGGTCGCCATGACATCCCCCTTGACGATAGGCCCCTATCATCCAAGAGAACCCGTTTGGGGGCAAGAGCGACAAAATTGCCGGAATTCACCAGCATCAAGGCGAACAGTGGGATGGAATGCTAATTTTCTCCCGAACGGATCAGGAAAAACCCATGCCCGCCCCCCCATCTCGCGACAGCCTGCTGCAAGCCCTGAAAGCCCAGGTCATGGACCCGGAACTGGGCGTCAACATCGTCGATCTGGGCCTGGTCGAACGGCTTGAAGCGATGCCGGACAGGCTTGAAATCGACCTGATCATGACCACGCCCACCTGTCCGCAAGGCCATGGCCTGACCGATGAGGCCAAGCGGGTTCTGGAACAAGCCGCCCCTGGATTTCCCGTCGCCGCCAGATTGCTATCCGAGCCGTTCTGGTCGCCCGACCGCATGTCCGAGGCGGCGCGCCGCCATCTGGGCTGGGCAGCCAAGCCATGAATCTCAACAAATTGCCCCGCATCTTGTTTCTGGCGCCGGGCGCCGTGGCCCTGATCGCCGGTCTGCTGGCCGGGCTGGATCGCATGGACATCGCCCTGCCCATCCCCACCATCGACCTAGCCATGAAACACGGTCCTTTGATGGTGGCGGGATTCCTGGCCACCGTGATCGGGCTGGAGCGCGCCGTGGCTTTGCAATCCGGCTGGGCCTTTCTAGCACCCGCCTTCAGCGGCATCGGCGCGCTGCTTTTCCTGGCAGGATTTTCCCAAGCCCCCATCTTGATGGCTTTGGGCGGGTTGGTTCTGGCCTTGTCGGGCCTGGAAGGTGTGCGCCGCCAGCCAGCCCTTTATTCCGTCATCATGGCGCTGGGCGGCATGGCGGGAGCGGCCGCCACGGTTTTCTGGGCCTTCGGCGCGTCGGTTCCCGATGCGGTAGGGTCTTGGATGGCTTTTCTAGCCCTGACGATCGCGGGCGAGCGCCTGGAACTGACCCGCTTTCTGCCCCCCGCCAAGGGCCGCACGCCCAGCTTGATCTTGCTGATCGCCTTGATCTTGCTGGGCAGCGCCACATCGCTGATCGATTCCAACGCGGCGCCGCGCGTCATGGGAGCCGGTTTCCTGGGGCTGGCCGTCTGGCTGATGGTTTTCGATATCGCTAGGCGCAACCTGCGTCAACCCGGCCTGCCCCGCTTCATCGGGTTGGCCTTGCTGCTGGGCTATGTCTGGCTGGGCATTGGCGGCGGCGCTCTGATCGATCACGGCATGCCTCAGGGCGGCTTCGAATACGACGCCGTGCTGCATCTGATTTTCGTGGGCTTCGTCTTCTCGATGATCTTCGGCCACGCGCCGGTGATTTTGCCCGCCGTCTTAAAGGTGCAAACGCCTTATCATCCGATCCTGATGGTTTGGCTGGCGCTTTTGCATGGCGGGTTGTTGTTGCGCCTGATCGGCGATCACAACGCAATCGTGGCGCTGCGCCAATGGGGCGGCGTCCTCAACGAGGCGGCGATCATTCTGCTGATCGTCACCCTGGCATTTCGAACGATCCGGGCGAAACGCCGTCCTCAGTCCACCTGAACCGGGGCTGAGAAGACATAGCCCACCGAATGCACGGTCTGGATGGGCAGCAACTGCTCGGTTTCCTCTTCCACCTTGCGCCGCAAACGGCGCACCAAGGCGTCAAGGTTGCGGTTGCCGGGATCGGCGTCTTCATAGCCGACGGCGGCCAGCAATTCGACGCGGCCCACCGGCTCGCCCGCTTCCGAGGTCAGGCGCTTCATCAGTTGCAATTCCTTGGGCGTCAGCTTCACCGCCTTGCCCGACGGCGTTAGCAAGCGCCATTCGAACCCGTCCAAGCGCCAAGATTGCTGCGGCGGCGGGCGATGGGTGGTGGTGGGCGTTTCCAACCGGCGCGACAGATTGGCCACCGCGGCGGCCAATTCGCGGCAACTGACGGGTTTGACCAGATAGACGTCGGCCCCCATCTCGAAGCCCTGGATGCGGTCCTCGGCCTGACCTCGGGCGGTCAGCATGATGATGCCCATCGACGTTTCGCGGCGCAGATGAGCGGCGATGGAAAAGCCGTCCTCGTCAGGCAGGCCAATATCCAGGACCACGATATCCTGCGGCGCCACGGCCAGCTTGCGCCACATTTCGCTGCCGCTGCCTACCCCCAGCGCTTCATGGCCGGACAGATGCAGGCAGTTGAGAACCGTCTCTCGCAAGTCGGCATCGTCTTCGACGACGATCACCTTCGACATGATTCAATCCCCTCGATCGGCTTGGAGCCGTAAATCCGGCCCCTTGTCTAAAAGCATCACAAGTGAGATATCATGGCCGCCCCCGCCAATCCAGTCACGGGAATTGACTAGTTTCGACCCGTTTCGACAGTCAAACCGAGTCGCGATCCGCCCCAACCCTAAGATTGGACATGGAATTCATCGTTCCATGCCGTATTCTGACATGACCATGCAGCAAGCGGCACAAAACACCCCAGATCTGCAAACGTCTCTTTCCGGGAAAGAGGGGCGGGAACTTGCCTTGAATGAGCGCATCGACCAGGTTTTCCATGCAACCCGCCAGTTGGCGGGCGGACATTTCCTGCTTTGCTTGCTTCTTCTGCCCACGCTCTCCAGCCAAGTCGCCCTATCCACCAAGCTGTTGTTTATCGCCGCCAGCGCTATCGTCGGCGCGGCCCATTTCGGGCTGCGCCATGCCTTCAAGATGGGCTGGAAAGGCCTGCCCCCGCTCTATTTCGGATGGGGGGCCGCCCTTCTCAATTTTCTGGCGGGCCTGATTTGGATTTTGCCGCTTGGCGACGCCGCCCTGTCCATGCAGGGCTGGGACCGGGCGGCGATCCTGCTGGGGCTGGGGTTGGCGCTATTCCCATCCCCTTTGCTGCTGGGGGCTTGGCAGCCCGCCGTCCTGGCTTTTCCCGCCTCGGCCAGCCTGGGAGCCTGCCTTGTCTTTGCCTTCCATTGGACCCCGCAGGCGCTTGGCCTGATGGTGCTGGTCTGGGCGGGTTTTGGCGCCGCCTTGCTCTTGGCACGCCATTTGGCGATCCCGGCCAGGGGCGAAACGACCGCCTCCAAGCTCGTCCAATCCAGCCTTTTTCAATTCGCCGAAGCCAATCCCGTTCCCTCGGCGGTGCTGCGCCGCCAAGACGGCGCCATCCAGTTCGCCAATTCGCGTCTGACAACGCTGCTGGGACTTTCGCAAGAAGACCTGTCTTGCCGCAGCCTATGGGACATCGTGGCTAGGCGCGAAGAACGCCAAGCCTTGTTGAGCCAACTGCATGAGGAAAGCCGGATCGAGGACAGGGAAACCGTGCTGGCGCCCAGGCCCGGAAGGCACTTGGTGACGCATCTGTCGCTCATTCCGCTGGCCGTCGGCGGCGAAGACCTGCTGATGCTGAGCTTGAGGGACGTCACCCAGGACAGCGAATTGCGCAAGGCCCAGGTGGCGGCGCGCATGGCCGCCGAATCGGCGCTGGCCACGGAACGGCGCGCCGTCGAGGAACAGCGACATTTCCTGGCCATGGTGGCGCACGAATTCAGAACGCCGCTTTCGATCATTTCGACCACCATGGACATTCTGGAGATGACGCCGGGAACGATGCGCCCGGAAACGACGACGGCTTTCGACCGCATCCGCAGGGCCACCGAGCGTCTGGTCCGCCTGATCGAAACCTGCCTGAACGAAGACCGGCTGGTCGATATCGGAACGCTGACGCGCGAACCTTGCGATCTGACCCAGATCATGAGATCGGTCGTGCGCGACAGCCGGGCGGGCACCAACGCCGCCCGCATCGAAGCCAGCCTGCCCGACACGCCGCTGACGGTGATCGGCGACAAGGCCTTGCTCAAGATCGCCATGGCCAATCTGATCGACAATGCCGAGAAATACACCAAGGCCGACGGGCGGATCGCGGCGCGCCTGACCCCTTACGGCGACCAAGCGGTGGTGCAGGTCTCGGACACCGGGATCGGCATTCCCACCGCCGAACTGCCCCGCATCTTCGACAAATATTACCGCGCCCCCGGCGCCAAGGGCATTGCCGGAGCGGGTCTTGGCCTGCATCTGGTGAAAAGAATTGTCGAGTTGCATGGCGGACATATCGAGGCGGCCAGCATGCAGGGCCAAGGTTCCACCTTCACCGTGCGCCTGCCCATCGTTCCCAACCCTTCCGAAGAACCGGCGCAACCGGAAAGTTAGGCGGGCTTGTCCAACGCGTGTCCCGACGCTTTGGCGCGCTGGCGCAACCAAGCGATCACGGCCAGCGCCGTAACATTCATCGCCAACGCATAGATGATGCTGGGCGCCATCATGGCGTCGTTGCGCAACAGGGTCAGCGCCACGAAAATGCCCAGCGCGCTGTTCTGAAGACCGTTTTCCATGATCACGGCGATCGTGTCGCCGCGCGAAAGCCCCATGCCGACGCCGATCGCGCCAGCCCCCGCCATGGCGGCCAGGTTGAGCAGCAGGGCGGGCGCCAGCAGTTGCGCTCCATGCGTCAGCATGGTTTGCGCCTGACTGGCAAAAGCGCCGACCACGATCAGGGCGAACAGTAAGGTGGCGATGGGGCGCGCGAAACGGCCCAGAAGGGCCGCAAGCTCGGGCTTCCATTTCTGAAGCCCCAGCCCCAGCGCCAGCGGCAACGTATCGACCAGAAAGATGCCGAAAATCATCCGCCCCACCGGCAAATCGACGGATTGACCGTAGCCCGCGTAAAGCTGCAGCCCTAGATTGGCGATCAAAGGCAGGGTCAGCGCCGCGGCCAGACTGGAAATTGCGGTTACCATCGCGGCCAAGGCGATGCGCCCGCCAGCGTGATGGGTCAACAGGCTTGAAGTGACGCCCGCCGGGCAAGCGGCCAGGATCAGCATGCCGACCGCGAAATCTGGTTCCATCATGAACAGGGAAACCACCAGCACGCCCAGCAGCGGCACCAGAAACAGCTTGGCGGCCAGACCGGTCAGCAGCGCCTTCGGTTTGGTGAAGACTTGTTTGACGTCGCCCATCGTCATGGTCAGCCCCATGGCGAACATGATGAAAGCCAGCGCCAAAGGCAGCAGAATTTGCGAGATCATAACAACGCCCCCAGCGCCAGCAGGCAGGCGAACGCCATTTGATAGGCGGCCGTGGCGGCCAGGATGCTGTTGAAGGCGGGGCCGCGCGGCAGCATCAGGAAATCGCGCAGCAGCTTATAGGCCAAAGGGGCCAGCAACAGGACCAACCACCCACCCGACGGCCCCAAGGGTGGCATCACCAGAACGAATGGCAGGACGATGAATAAGGCATAGAGAACCTTCGACAGTTCCGGCCCGGCTAGAATGGCCAAAGTGCGCCGCCCCGCCAAACGATCAGGCTCCAGATCGCGGTAGTTGTTGGCCATCAGCACGCCTGCCGCGATGAATCCCAGCGCCAGCCCCGCCATCAGAACCGGACGGGTCAAGGATTGGGCCAGCAGATAGTAACTGCCGCCCGCCGCCCCCAGTCCAAAAAAGCCGATGACGAACAACTCGCCCAACGGCGTATAGGCGATTGGCCTGGGGCCGCTGGAATAGGCCCAGCCCGCCAGCAGCGAGGCAAGGCCCAGCGCAAGAATCGGCCAGCCGCCCGCCAGAATCAAAAACAAGCCGGTCAGCGCCGCCAACAAGAAACACAGGAAGGCCGCCCGCTTGACCTGGCTGGGAGACGCCCATCCCATGGCGGTGACGCGGGCCGGACCCTGACGCAAGGGCTGGTCGCCGCCCTTCAGATAATCGCCCGCATCGTTGTAGAGATTGGTGCCCGCCTGGATGGAAAGCGCCCCCAGCAGCGCCGCCGCCGCCAGCAGGGGATCGATGCCGCCCTGATCGGCATAGGCCAAGGCCGCCCCCGCCAAAACGGGAGAGACGGCGATGGTCAGGGTGCGAGGCCTGATGGCCTGCCACCACAGTTTAAGCCCGTGGGGTCGAACGCGAACGGGGCTGACGGGCACTGCCTCCGCCAAAGGCGGAGGCGACGCTTGAAGTCCGGTTTCGCTTTTCACCGGTTAGAAGGGAATCTCGTCGTCGAGATCGCCGCCGCCCGGAGGAGGACGATCCCAGCCCGCAGAACCCGATCCGCCGCGCGCCCCGCCCGCCGACGACGGCTGCGAGGGCTGGCCGTAGGAACCTTCATCGAAATCGTCGCCACCCGCAGAAGCGCCGCCGCCACCGCCGCCACGCGCATCCAACAGGCCCAACTCGCCCTTGAAACGGCCGATCACGACCTCGGTCGTGTATTTCTCGTTGCCGTCCTTGTCGGTCCATTTGCGGGTTTGAAGCGCCCCTTCGACATAGACCTTCGAACCCTTCTTGCAATAGCGCTCGGCGATGTCGGCCAGATTCGGGTTGAAGATGACGACGCGATGCCACTCGGTCTTTTCCTTGCGCTCGCCCGACTGGCGATCCTTCCAAGATTCCGAGGTGGCGATGTTCAACGTGACGATCTTGTCGCCGCTTTGGGCGTTGCGCACCTCGGGGTCGCGCCCCAGATTGCCGATCAACATCACCTTGTTCACGCTGCCCGCCATCTTTCTCTCCCCTTCCTGGCCGGTTGTTTGAAGGCGGCACTATAACTTGTAACCGCCACCTCGGCGAGAGGTCTCTCCCCCCTTGCGGTTACCACCCATGTCTGAATAGAATGTAGTTACGCGCTACTTTTGGGGTATGCCGGGCCTAAACGGCCCAATGCATTCGGGGGCAAGGAAATGACGGAAGAAGCAGAAAAAAAAGACTATATATCGGAAACAAAGTTCTTTCGAATCGGCAATGCTCCAAAACTTATATTTTTAGCTTTCGTAATAACTGGCTGTTCTATAAGTTTACTCTTTACATATAAGGTAATAGTTCCGCCAAACGAGTACATACTAATTATTCTTCTATCGGTATTTGTTGCTTTCCAGGCCGCAATTTCTTTTATAATACACCGCCGTCATCGGAAAAAGAATCCCCAGGACCATATCAACACCCCCTTCAATCCCTATCTGGCGGCAGACGAAAGCTATTATCTGGGCTTCATGTTCACGATGACTTCCCTGGCCATAACGGCCCTTTGGGGGATCGGGAACAACGGTCTAAACCCCACAACGCTCGCCCAAACGCTGATCCAATCGACCGTGGCGCTGACCACGACGATCACAGGCCTGATTGCCAGACACATTTTTCTTGCCTTCCTGCCCGAGCCGAACACGGCCATGGAGGAATGCTGCGACAAGATCGTCCAGGCGCTGGGCGTGGGTCCCGATGAAGTGGTCAAGGCCAGCCAAGCGGCGGCAGCGGCCATTCAAAAGACAACCGGCCAGATGGCCGTGAATTTCGAGGCGGTTACCACATCCGCCCTGGAATTGAACACGCAATTCGGGACATTGAAGGCGTCTGTTGGAAACCTTGAGACCAGCGTCAATCAAAGTGCTGCGAACACGGTCAAACGGCTTTCCGAGGCCACCGGCGATCTAGACCGCACGATGGAAAGCGCCAAGATCAAAATCACCAAATTCGAAAGCGAGATCGGCGACACATTGGCCGGGAAGCTGACCGAAGCCCTGGATGTGAAATTGTCCGACTTCTCGGCGCTAGTCACCCGTTTCGAAAAAGAAATCAATGACCTGCCCAATCAGATCGGCAAGCATCTGACCGCTACCGACCGCGGCCTTGCCGAATATGTCGCAGGCCTTAAGGATCAAGTGGCGGCCTTTGTCTTGCAGGAAAAATCCAAGGTCCTCACGCCAATCACGGAACTGGCGAAAGAACTGAAGAAGAAAATGAAGGAATTCAGCGACACGTCCGAAAGATCGCAAACCGAATTTTCCGAACAGATCAAAGCGATCACCGATATCTGCCGCAACCGCGCCGAGGCCGTCTTCGCTTCGAACGAAAAGCAGATCAACGCATCGACGGACAGCCTAAGGGGCATTCTGACAGCGCTTGACGCCGATATGCGGACACGCATCAACGAAGCGATTCTGGCCCTTAAAAGCGTCTCCGACACTTATGCCGGAGCGGTCGCCGAAAACGCCAGTTCGAAGAACGAGGAGCTTAGGAAGCTCAAAGACGCCGCTGCCGAAATCGACGACAAGGTCAAAGGACTTTATGAGGTCTATAGCCTTCTTTACGATAAGAGCACGCCGGAGAAGAGACCTCCGCCCCACAGCAGGGGCGATAAAACGTGAGCGACGCCCTCGTCCGTTCGAAATCGCTGCTCGACAATACGCTGATGGAGATTCTGGTCTTTCTGCTTTTCATCAGCTATGTGGCCTATTCCAACGACGACAAATCCGTCCGCGCCATTCCGGTTACCGGGCCGCTCAAGCCATCCTGCCTCGTGCGCGACAACACGACATACGAGCCTGTTCCGCTCGTCGAAATCGAAGCCGTCGAGAAAGGTTTGCTCATCAAGAAAATCAATCTCCCGCCATCCGGCGGCGGCTATCAAAGCCACCCCCTGTTCAAGGACATCCCCACCAACATTGCGCTTCGCGAAGGGGACTTCATCACGCCGGACCTTGCGAAAAAGATCGCCGTGTTGGCTGAGAACACATCTCTGAACATATCTGATCCAAAAGTATCATCACCGGCCACGCCCACCCAATGCGCCTTCTATTCAAGGATATTTAAAGAAGAGAATTCTTCAAAAAAGGATAAGCCTGATTCCAAAAAGGATATGTCTGATCAAGAGCGCTTTCTGCTTCAGCATTTCGAGACCTTGAAGCAGATTGACGAGGCCTTGCCCTTCACCAGCCCCCACATGAAGGACGATGCCGTCGTCACGGCGCTCATCAAATTCATCCAGAGCGCCGACGACGGCACGACCGCCTGCCTGCAACTACGGGACAATAAAGAAGGGATTGGATGGGTTGGCACCGCTGAGTACGCCCCCAAGGAAAAGTCAATGTGGCGTCTCAAGCCTGAGAAGATCGATTTGAAACAATGGGCAGTCAACCCGAAACTGATGACAGGTGAAATCACGATAGAAAACAGTGTGATCAATCTTTCCGAACTGCCAGCATATCTTCATAGGGTCGGACTGAAAGAATGCGTTCTCCATGTGGAATTCGTGCCAAAGCTCTCAACCGTCTTGAAGAGCAGCCCAGAGATTGCGCTAAACGTTCTAGCAGCGCGCTACAATATTGGCATCCAAGACCCCAACAACCAAGATTTCCCCCGCTTCAAACCCACTTCCCAGGGCATCAAAGCCAAGCCTCCGCGTGATAATAAGGCAAAAAGCAAGAACGCCCAGACCAGCGACAAGAGCAAGCAGAGCAAGGGATAAGGACAGAGCAAGATACGGAACATAACATGAACATGTGGGCTTTTCAATAAGTCATTTCACTTTATGCCGCCTCTAAAAAGGGCTATCCAATTGGCCATGGACCATTTCATCAAAGTGCGCGGCGCCCGCGAGCACAATCTTAAAAACATCGATCTCGACATTCCGCGCGACCGGCTGGTGGTAATGACCGGCCTGTCGGGTTCCGGCAAGTCGTCGCTGGCCTTCGACACCATCTATGCCGAGGGGCAGCGCCGTTACGTCGAATCGCTGTCGGCCTATGCCCGCCAGTTCCTGGAACTGATGCAAAAGCCCGACGTGGAAAGCATCGAGGGCCTGTCGCCCGCCATTTCCATCGAACAGAAAACAACCAGCCGCAATCCGCGTTCGACCGTGGGCACGGTTACCGAGATCCACGATTACATGCGCCTGTTGTTCGCCCGCATCGGCGTGCCGCATTCGCCCGCCACCGGCCTGCCCATCGAAAGCCAGACCGTCAGCCAGATGGCCGACCGCTTGATGGCCATGCCCACGGGAACCAAGCTGTTGCTGCTGGCCCCGGTGGTGCGCGGGCGCAAGGGCGAATACAAGAAAGAAATAGACGAGCTGCGCAAGAAGGGCTTTCAGCGCCTGAAGGTCGACGGCCAGATTTATGAGATCGACGCCGTGCCGACGCTCAACAAAAAGCTCAAGCACGAGATCGAGGTGGTGGTCGACCGCGTGGTGATCAAGGAAGGGCTTACCCAGCGCTTGGCCGATTCCTTGGAAACCGCGCTGGAACTGGCCGATGGGCTGGTCTTCGCCGAAAACGCCGATACAAAAGAGCGCACGACCTTCTCGGCCAAATTCGCCTGCCCGGTGTCGGGCTTTACCATCGATGAGATCGAGCCGCGCCTGTTCTCGTTCAACAATCCTTACGGCGCCTGCCCCGCCTGCGACGGGTTGGGCGTTAAGCTGTATTTCGACCCCGAACTGATCGTGCCTGACGACCGGCTGTCGCTGGCTGAAGGGGCGCTCGCCCCCTGGGCCAACTCAACCTCGGGCTATGTGGAACAGACCTTGGAAGGCATCGCCGCCCTGTTCAAGTTGCGGCTGTCAACGCCTTGGCGCGAGTTGCCCAAGAAGGCGCAGAACGTGCTGCTGATGGGTTCGGGCGACGAGCCGATGCGCATCCGCTATTCCGACGGCAAAAGCTCGTGGTGGGTCAACAAGCCGTTCGAAGGCATCATCCCCAACATGGACCGGCGCTGGAAGGAAACCGAAAGTTCCTGGGTGCGAGAAGACCTTGAGCGCTTCCAAAGCAGCGCCCCTTGCGAGACCTGCGCCGGTTTTCGCCTGAAGCCCGAAGCCTTGGCCGTGAAGATCAATGGCTTGCATATCGGCCAGATCAACGATTTCTCGATCGCCGATCTGGTGCCCTGGTTCAAGGCGCTTGAGACGCATCTGAAACCCAAGGACGTCGAAATCGCCAGACGCATCTTGCGCGAAATCAACGAGCGCTTGGGGTTTCTGGACAGCGTGGGGCTGGAATATCTGACCCTGTCTCGCACCTCGGGCACTTTGTCGGGCGGCGAAAGCCAGCGCATCCGCCTAGCCTCGCAGATCGGCTCGGGCCTGACCGGCGTGCTTTACGTGCTGGACGAGCCTTCCATCGGCCTGCATCAGCGCGACAACGAGCGACTGCTGGCCACGCTGCGCCGCCTGCGCGACATCGGCAATACCGTGATCGTGGTCGAGCATGACGAAGATGCCATCCTGGCCGCCGATTATCTGGTCGATATGGGGCCGGGCGCCGGAGCGCATGGCGGGCAGATCATCGCCCAAGGCACGCCCGATCAGGTGATGAAGAACCCCGCCAGCGTGACCGGCCAATATCTGTCGGGCAAGCGTTTCATTCAGGTGCCCAAGCGCCGCCGCCCAGGCAACGGCAAGAAACTGACGGTGGTCAAGGCGTCGGCCAACAACTTAAAGAACGTCACGGCGAAAATTCCGCTGGGCACCTTTACCTGCGTCACCGGCGTCTCGGGCGGCGGCAAGTCAAGCCTGATCATCGAAACCCTGTACAAGGCCCTGGCGCGCCGACTGCATGGGGCGCGCGAACATGCGGGCGCTCATGAACGCATCGACGGCGTCGAACATATCGACAAGATCGTCGACATCGACCAATCGCCGATCGGACGCACGCCCAGATCGAACCCCGCCACCTATACCGGCGCCTTCACCCCCATCCGCGACTGGTTTACCGAACTGCCGGAAGCCAAGACGCGCGGCTACAAGGCCGGGCGATTTTCCTTCAACGTCAAGGGCGGGCGCTGCGAGGCCTGCCAGGGCGACGGGCTGATCAAGATCGAGATGCATTTCCTGCCAGATGTTTACGTCACCTGCGACGAATGCAAGGGCAAACGCTACAACCGCGAAACGCTGGACATCAAGTTCAAGGGCAAGTCGATTGCCGACGTGCTGGACATGACGGTGGAAGAGAGCGCCGATTTTTTCCAGGCCGTACCCGTCATCCGCGACAAGCTGGAAACCTTGAAGCGCGTGGGGCTTGGCTATATCCATCTGGGCCAACAGGCCACCACATTAAGCGGCGGCGAGGCCCAGCGCGTGAAGCTGGCCAAGGAATTGTCACGCCGCGCCACCGGACGCACGCTTTACATCTTGGACGAGCCGACCACCGGGCTGCATTTCGAGGATGTGAAGAAACTGCTGGAAGTGCTGCATGCGCTGGTCGATACGGGCAACACCGTGCTGGTGATCGAACATAATCTGGAAGTCATCAAGACCGCCGACTGGATCATCGACCTGGGTCCCGAAGGCGGCACCAAGGGCGGCGAAATCGTGGCCGCCGGAACGCCGGAAGACGTGGCGGCGACACAAGCCAGCTATACCGGCAAATATCTGAAACCGTGTTTGAAGAAACGCTAAAACGCGGCAATGCCGCGAATCGACAATCAAGATCATCGAAATCGACGCCAACTGGCAAGGCATCGGTCACGCGCTGATTTTCCGCTGGAACGACGAAGGCACGTATGTTTTTGCCCCCGAGCGCGGGATGGCGGCTACCCTTCACTGAAAAAGCCCGGATATTCAGCCCCCGGCCAGCCTGCGCAAATCCATCTCGCCCGCATGTTCGACGGTGTAGCGCGTTAAGGCGCTATCGACCGTGCGCCCGGTGATCGAGCGCCAACGCTCGACGGCGGTCTTGTTGTCGAAGGGGCCGTAGATTTCCAAAGGCTTGCCCTCGGCCATGCGCGAGAAGGCGGAATCGGCGAACTCGCCGCCCACCACGTACCAGACATTCATCTCGGCGTCGGTTCTCATTTCGATGGTATAGCGCACCAGCGCGTTGTCCACCGTGCGCCCCGTAATCGAGCGCCAGAATTCGAAGGCTTCCTTCTCGCCGAAGGGGCCGTGCGTCTCCAGGCTTTTGCCCGGCGCGATCTTGGAAAAGCTGGTGTCGGCATACTCGCCGCCCACCACGTAATGGGGCTTGTCGTTGCTGTTGGTCATGATCGTTTCTGACTTTTCAGTTGCGAACGATGGGATGCTTGTCCTTGTTCCAGCCCACCATGCCGCCCGACAACACGGACAGATTGGCGAAACCGGCCTTTTTCAGAATTCCGGCGGCGCGGCTGGAACGGTTCTCGGTTCGGCAGGTCACCACCACGGGCGTTGCCTTATAAGCCTCAAGTTCCTGACCCAACTGGCCGATGCGCTCTGAAAGATCGGGCAAGGGCAGATTGACCGCCCCCTTGATATGGCCCAGTTCGCCGATGAATTCCTCGGGCGAGCGCACATCCAGCACCAGCACGTCCTCGCCGCCCTCAAGCCGCGATTTCAAGGCGCTTCCCGTCACCATGGAGGCCTGCGGGTTCAGGCGGCGCATCAGGCGCGGCAGCATGAGGGCCAGCATGAAAACGCCAGCCAGCAACAGGTTTTCCGTGGTGAAGATTTTTTGTATGTCCATAGGCAAGGGGATACCTGTCCGAAGGGGTGGCGTCAACCCTGGACATGAGGCGGCAAAGGGCCTATCACCTGCCCATGGAACGGATTCTACACATCGTGGGCGGTGGATTGGCGGGCTGCGAGGCGGCCTGGCAGGCGGCAAAGCGTGACATTCCAGTGGTCTTGCATGAAATGCGCCCTGTCCGCGCCACCCCCGCCCATCACACAAGCGGACTGGCAGAACTGGTCTGTTCCAATTCGCTGCGCAACGACGATGTGGGCAGCGGCATCGGCCTGCTGCACGAGGAAATGCGCCGATGCGGCTCGTTGATTCTGTCGGTGGCCGACGCGGTCAAGGTGCCGGCGGGCGGAGCCTTGGCGGTGGACCGCGAGGCTTTCTCGGCCGAAGTGGAACAGCGTCTGCTGGCCCTGCCCAATCTCACCTTGCTGCGCGAAGAAGTAACGGCCTTGCCGGATGGTCCGGCCATCGTTTCGTCTGGCCCGCTGACCTCGGATGCGCTGGCCGCTGAATTGGCGCATGCCACCGGCTCGGACCATCTGCATTTCTTCGACGCCATTGCGCCCATTGTCACGCTAGACAGCGTCGATTTCTCCAAGGCCTGGTTCCAGTCGCGCTGGGACAAGGGAACCGGCAAGGACTACATCAACTGCCCCCTGTCCAAGGACGAATATTTCGCCTTCGTCGAAGCCCTGATCGCCGCCGACACGGTGGAATTCCACGACTGGGAAAAGAACACGCCCTATTTCGAAGGCTGCCTGCCCATCGAGGTGATGGCTAGGCGAGGCGCCCAAACCCTGGCCTTCGGCCCCATGAAGCCGGTGGGGCTGACCAACCCGCATGGACCCAATCCCAAATCCTATGCCGTCATCCAACTGCGCCAAGACAATGCCCTGGGCACGCTGTTCAACATGGTGGGCTTTCAGACCAAGCTGAAACATGGCGAGCAGATGCGTCTGTTTCGCACCATTCCCGGCCTGGAAAACGCCGAATTCGTGCGCCTCGGCGGACTGCACCGCAACACCTTCTTGCGCTCGCCGGTGGTGCTGGATGCAAGCCTGCGCCTGAAGGCCAGGCCCAACATCCGCATGGCGGGCCAGATCACCGGCTGCGAGGGCTATGTCGAAAGTGCGGCCATTGGCCTGCTGGCCGGGCGTTTCTGGGCCGAGGAAATGGCGAACCAGTCACCCAGCCTGCCGCCCATCGAAACCGCGCTGGGCGCTTTGCTTAACCACATCACGACGGGTGCGGGGGCCGAGACTTTCCAGCCCATGAACATCAATTTCGGCTTGTTTCCGCCCCTGCCGCCGCCCGAAGGAAAGCGCCGCAAACTGGGCGCCAAGGAACGCCGGGCCGCCTATGCCGAACGGGCGCTGGCGAAGCTGGGGGAGTGGATTAGCCCCTAAGTCTTGCCCACGGAAAAGAGATTGACCCCTAGACACGCCGCAACCATATGTAGCACAATCCATGCACTGCCTCCATAGATTTAGGCTTGCGACATGAAATACCTATCTAATGAGTAGCGCGAGCAGCTCATTCGGCACGCAAAACTTTCATTAAGGCACAGAAAACTAAGAAAAATAAGCCGTGAGGAACGACTTATAAGACGGAATAAATTAGCGCTCCATTACGGCAAGGGAGCGCCCAGTAGTCTGCTCTGGCATAGAAAGGAAGTTCCTTTGGTTGTTCCTGAATGCCTTTCTCTTACTGATAACTATGAAGAAACATGCGAATTGCTTACAGCACTTCCTAATTTAGTATTTAAAGAAAAGATGAAAGTTTTCTTGCACTTTTCCAAGTTACGAGTTCTCGAACCAATGGCAACACTACTACTTACTGGCGAGATATATCGCTGCCATCATGTTCTACAAGATTTTCGTTTTAAGGGTATTAACGGAAATTACCCTACAGATCCCAACACTTTTAAACAACTTGACGATTTTGGATTTTATAGCTTATTGAATATCCCCTCACCTCCGCCAGCAGCAACAGGAAGCGGCAGCACTCATTTTATCAGGTACTTTTCTCATAATAAAGTTCTAGCTGAAAAAGCTTCTATTTTACTTGGGTCAATAATTAGTAAAGCATTCGATGTCGAAGAAGCATCTCAACGTTACCTGGGCAGCGCCCTAGTTGAAGCAATGAACAATACCGTTGAACACGCTTATAAAAAAAGGCCTAGTTTGCCAGTAATGCCTAAGAGGTGGTGGTTTGGAGGCGCAGTTGATTCGGTTAACAAAGAGTTTAATATTCTTTTGCACGACCAAGGAATTGGGATTCCTGAAACTATTGAGCCAAGTTTATTGCAGCAGGCAAGAATATTGATGGGTTCCGTTTTTTCTGGAAAAGATGGAGCCAAGATTGCTCTAGCAACAAAACTTGGGGAGTCTTCTACCAAACAGCCAGGAAGGGGAAAGGGGTTTGAGACGATGAAAAAGGCAGTAAGGAGCTGCGATGACGGCGAACTTACGGTCTTGAGCAATTCAGGGATTTATCGCTATAATAGCCAGGGCATTGAAACCCACGATGACCACACCATATCAATCAACGGGACGATTCTTCAATGGCGAGTTCGGCACGCCTCCTCGATGATGAGGTTGGAAGCATGACCACAAGGGTCATTTCTGTATCTCGGGATTTTTCACCGTTTCCTGGCCCCCGTTATATTCGGCAGGGAGAGAACAGTGGTGAGAAATTTAGGCGTTTGCTTGTCAGTGCATTAGACCAGAGTCCCATTGTCGTTGTTGACCTGGACGGGACGAGAGGCTTTGGCTCATCTTTCTTAGATGAAGCATTCGGCGGCCTCGTTCGCGCGGAGGGCATGAGCACAGCCGATGTCCTTCGCCGAGTAGAAATTCGATCAGAGCAGGATCAAAGCTACCGTGAAGAGGCTATTCAGTCGATAAAAGATGCCAAGCGCAGTGAGAGCTTGTGACCGCTTGCGAAGAGTCTACGGTCGATAAATTTTTGCCCGCGTTGCCCGCGGCAATCGTAGGGGCTTTCGGATTCTGGATAGTTCATCATCTTAGTTCTCGTCGCCAGAGGCGAGATGAGATTTTCAAGACATGCGAAAAGCTTAACGATTTTATACGTCAGGCGTCTTCAGATGGAATCTTATCCTGGAACCATCCATCTATTGATGATCCGCCGGAGAAAGTGTCGGAGATTAAGTCAAAACTATCACGGGTTGGAACACTATCAACTTCCCTTTGGAAACGCGATCCGAGATTCGATCTGACGAAAGAGGTTGTTGAATTAAGAAAGGCAATAACCGATGATCCCTTCGATGAAATCGGAAGACCGGCAGACCCTGGTCGGGCAGATTTGATCTCGCTTAAAGAAAATAATCTTCTAAAGAAGATCGATGATTGTTTCCTGTCGATTTACGGCTAACTGGCAATGCCCCAACGGCAGAGGCATGATGCGTTCGCGCGACATTTCAGCGCCGTAAGCCAGCGCGGCCAAAATATCCTGACGGGTTAACTGCGGATACTCTTCCAGCAACTGGGCCTCGGTCATGCCGTCTGCAAGGAAGTCCAAGATCAAGGCGACCCAGATGCGGGTTCCCTTAATGCAGGGCTTGCCCCCGCAAACGCCCGGATCTATCGAAATTCGGTCCAGCAACGCATTCATATCCGCACCCTGACGTTAATTCCGGCCAATATACCACTTCAGAGGGCAATGGTCATTTGTCAATCATCCCCCACCACAGCGCCAGCGGGCGGGTGGCGGGGATGGAAAGCCTGGGATCGAAGGGATTGAACCCGACGCGTTGCAGGCGCTTCAGATGCGTCTTGGCCTGCAGGGCGCACAAGCCCGCCACCCGCTGAGATCGGGGCAAAGAAGACAGGCGCACCTTGCCCAAATGGCTCGCCGCCAGATCGGCCACCTTTTCAACGGCGGCGCTTAAAGACGGCGACGGACCCGAGATCGCGTCCGGCATTAGGTCTTGCGGCAGATGTCGTCGCCCCACCCTGGCATGGAACGGAAGGGCGCGCATCAGGCCCAGCAGCGCATAGGCTGTACCCGCCAGCCTTGGCGTTTCGCAAGCCTTGTCGTCTCCGCCCAGCCACTTGGCGCAAAGGTCCTGCAACGCGCCGCCCGTCGCCTGGGCATAGTTTTCCAAATCCGCCAGTCGCTGGGGCGGATCGGACGACAAATCGGCCTCGCGGGCATCGATCAGGCTCTGCAAGTCGGCAATATCCAGCTTCAACGCCAGCAGCGCCTCGGCCAGCGCCACGCCGCCTCCGCCCGACTGCAAGGCGTCGCGCCACCATTGCAGGCGGATATGGCCCGCCATCGGCTCGCGCACCGCCCGCTCGCGCACGCTGCCCAGTTCCAGATTGAAAGCGTACAGGGCCGCCAGCCCGCCCTGTTTCTCCTTGGACGCAAACAGCAGGCTGGTGAAACGCTCGGGGTCCTTGCGCTTTAAGTCTGCAAACAGAGGATCGGTTGTTGCGAACGGCATTTCATGCAATATAGGCCCAGATTTCTCAAGCAGCCAGAGCCATGAACCAGAACCAAGCCACCCTTGGCAAGACAGCCAAAGAAGAGAATTTCCCTGTCGGCTCCTTCCTGATCGCCAAGCCGCTGCGCCCGCATGTGGCGGCCTATTACCGCTTCGCCAGAACCGCCGACGACATTTCCGATCATCCCTCGCTGCCCTCCGATGAAAAGGTGGCGGGGCTGAAGGCGATGGGCCGCGCCCTGGTCAGCGGCAAGGCCGAAACGCCCGAGGCCCAAGCATCGCTGCCCTTGAAACGCTCGCTGGAAGAAACCGGCGTCGATCCCAAACATGCGCTGGATCTTCTCATCGCCTTCGAGCGCGATTCGGTACGCGCGCGCTGCCGCGACTGGGACGATCTGATCGACTATTGCCGCTTTTCCGCCATGCCGGTGGGCCGTTTCTTGCTGGAACTACACGGCGAAACCGACGTGCGCGCCTGGCAAGGCTCGGACGCGCTATGCACGGCGCTGCAAATCCTTAACCATCTTCAAGACATGAAGAATGATTATCTGTTCTTGGACCGCGCCTATACGCCCGAAGACTGGATGGCCGAGGCAGGCGCAGAATTCGTCGATCTGGAAGGCAGGGCGCTGACGCCGGGTCTGGAAGCGGTGATGGGGCGCATGCTGGACGGCACCAAAGCGTTGATCGACACGGCGCGTCTGCTGCCGCCCGCCGTCAACAGCCGCGGCCTTCGCATGGAAAGCGCTGTCATCGTGCGCTTGGCGCAAAGGCTGTATGATCGCTTGCGCGTTGGCGATCCCTTGGCCACAAGGGTCAAGCTGACGGGCTGGGACTTCCTGGCCGCCACCTTGTCTGGCGCGGCATCGGGATATTTCCGGCCATGACCGCTACCCATGTCGTGGGAGCCGGAATAGCAGGCCTAGCTGCCGCCGTTCACCTGACCAAGGCGGGGCGCAAGGTGGCGCTGCACGAGTCCGCCAATCAAGCGGGCGGGCGTTGCCGCTCGTTCTTGGATGCCAAACTGGACCGCCAGATCGACAACGGCACCCATCTGATCCTGGGCGCCAATCCGTCGTTGTTCGCCCTTCTGAATGCGGTTGGCGGCAAGCTGGAGGCCCAGGCCCCAGCCGCCTTTCCCTTCTTCGACCGCAAGGCCTGCAAAGGTTGGACGATCAGGCCCAGCAAAGGATCGATCCCCTGGTGGGTCTTGAATCCCGGGGCGCGCCTGCCCGGCACCAGCGCGCTCGATTACATCGGCGGCTGGCGGCTGATGACGGCCAAGGCGCATGAAAGCGTGGCCCAGGCGGTGGGCAATGGCGAGATGCTGGAACGTTTGTGGGGGCCTTTGTGCGAGGCCATATTGAATAGTTCTCCGCAGGAAGGACAAGCCCGTTTGCTGGGCGAGGTGCTGAAGCGCAGCTTGCTGAAGGGCGAAGCGGCATGTCGGCCCTATACCGCCCCCGAAGGATTGTCGCTGTCCCTGATCGATCCCGCCATCGCCTGGCTGAAGGATCATGGCTGCATCATCCGATTCAATCACCGGCTGACAGCCATTCAAAACAGCGTCTTGTCGTTCGATGACAATGAACGGATCGACATATCGCCCATGGCGCCCGCCATTCTGGCCGTGCCGCCCTGGATCGCCGCCGATCTATTGCCCGCCCTGCCCCGATTCGAAACGCGCCCCATCGTCTGCGCCCATTTTCTGCTGACCAAACCCGAAGCAAAACTGCCCGGCGGGCGACATTATCTGGGCATCGTGCGCGGCCTGGGTCAGTGGTGGAGCTTAAGGGGCGACGTGCTGTCGGTCACGGTCAGCGCCGCCACCGGATTGGCCGTGGAATCAGCTGAAGAAATCGCCTCGAAATTATGGGCCGAATGCGCGCTGATGCTGGGCCATTC
The DNA here is from genome assembly GCA_015231795.1 of Alphaproteobacteria bacterium. NCBI lineage: Bacteria > Pseudomonadati > Pseudomonadota > Alphaproteobacteria > Alphaproteobacteria bacterium. Next base: position 666,961 of record JADGAX010000001.1, read on the forward strand.
GACCGAGCTTCCGCCCTATCGCGTCATGAAGGAACAGCGGGCCACCATCGCCCATACGCCCGAAGCCGAAGGTTTACGCCCCGGCCCTTTCGATGGCCCGCCGGGACTGTTGCTGGCCGGAGATTGGACCAGCACCGGCCTGCCCTGCACGCTGGAAGGCGCAGCGCTCTCGGGGCAAAGGGCGGCAGGGCACATCTTGCTTTCATAATTCCTTCGAATACCCCCCCTTCACAAAGGGGCTTTGGCTGCCTATCTTCTGTTCATCCGTTAATCCCTTTAAAAATCAGAGAGGTTCTCATGGCTTTCGAGCTTCCCCCCCTGCCCTATGCCGCCAATGCGCTTGAGCCGCACATGTCGGCCAACACGTTTTCCTTCCACCATGCCAAGCATCACAACGCCTATGTCACCAACCTGAACAACCTGATCAAGGACACCGACCTTGCGTCGAAAAGTCTGGAAGAGATCATCATGGCGGTGGCGGGCGAAGGCGCCAAAGCGGGCGTGTTCAACAACGCCGCCCAGGTCTGGAACCACACTTTCTTCTGGTCGTCGATGAAGCCGGGCGGCGGCGGTAAGCCTTCGGGCGATCTTCTGGCCCGCATCGAAAAGGATCTCGGCGGCTTCGACAAGTTCAAGGAAGATTTCAAGAACGCCGCCGTCACTCAATTCGGCAGCGGCTGGGCTTGGCTGGTCGAAGAGAAGGGCACGCTCAAGATCACGAAGACCGGCAATGCCGACACGCCCATGGCGCACGGCCAAAAGGCCCTGCTGACCGTCGATGTCTGGGAACATGCCTATTACCTGGATTACCAGAACCGCAGGCCCGACTATGTCCAGACCTTCCTGGACCATCTGGCCAACTGGGACTTCGCAGCCGCCAACCTCAAGGGCTGATCCGCAAAAGGCCTTCTCGGCGCGTCAGGGTTTCCAACGTTTCAAAAGCAGGGCGTTCGAAACCACGCTGACCGACGAGAAGGCCATCGCGGCGCCGGCCACCACCGGCGACAATTCGCCCATCGCCGCCAGCGGCAGCGCCACCACATTGTACGCGAAGGCCCAGAACAGGTTCTGGCGGATCTTGCCGTAAGTGGCGCGCGAGATCGACAAGGCGGCGGGAATCAACGAAGGATCGCCGCGCATCAAGGTCAGACCCGCCGTATGCATGGCGACGTCGGTGCCGGTGCCCATGGCGATGCCGACATCCGCCGCCGCCAGGGCAGGCGCGTCATTCACGCCGTCGCCCACCATCGCCACCACATGGCCCTCGGCTTTCAGCTTCATGATCTCATCGGCCTTGCCTTCGGGCAGAACCTCGGCCACCACGCGTTCGATTCCCACTTGCCCTGCCACGAAGGCGGCGGCCCTGGCATTGTCGCCGGTCAGCATGACGGGCGTAATGCCCAGGCGCTTCAGCCGCTCGATCACCAAACCAACCTTCGGCTTCGGCTTGTCGCCCGCCGCCACCAATCCGGCCAGCGATCCATCGATGGCGGCCCACATCAAGCTGTTGCCGCGCTCTTCCAGAATGCGCGCCTGGCTGGCGAACAAGGACAGGTCGATGCCCCGCTCTTCCATCAGCCGGGTGCTGCCGATCAGCATCGCATGGCCTTCGACCATCGCCTCTAGGCCGCGCCCGGAAAGCGCCTTGAAGTCCCTCACCGGATACAGGCTCATCCCCTGGGCCGCCTGCACCACCGCCTTGGCCAATGGATGTTCGCTGCCTTGCTGGGCCGATGCGACATATTTCAGGAATTCCAACCGCTCGGTGTTGATGGCGGTCAGAACCTCGGTCACTTCGGGACGTCCCTCGGTCAGGGTGCCGGTCTTGTCGAAGACGACAGCGGTCAGGCGGTGGGCGCGCTCCAGCGCCTCGGCGTCCTTGATCAGAACGCCATGTTTGGCGGCAACCCCCGTGCCCACCATGATGGCGGCTGGCGTGGCCAAGCCCAAGGCGCAGGGGCAGGCGATGACCAGCACGGAAACGGCTGCCGCGAATCCCAAGCTGGGGTCCTGACCGATCAGCCACCAGCCCAGGAACGACAGCAGGGCGATGGCGACCACGGCGGGAACGAAGATGGCCGATATTTGATCGACCAGCTTTTGCACCGGCGCCCGGCTGGCTTGCGCGGTTTCGACCAGGCGGATGATTCTGGACAGCGTCGATTCGGCGCCCACCGCGACGGCGCGCACCTTTAAGGCGCCATCGCCATTGATGGCCCCGCTGACCACGCCATCGCCCATGACCTTGGCTACCGGCAGGCTTTCGCCGGTGATCAGGGATTCGTCGGCTTGGCTTTCGCCTTCCTCGACGACGCCATCTACGGGAAAACGCTCGCCCGGGCGCACCAGAACGATGTCGCCCTTCAGCACGGCATCGACGGAAATTTCGACCGGTTGGCCCACGCGCATCACCCGCGCCGTCTCGGGCTTCAGCTTCATCAAGGCCTTGATGGCGCCAGCCGCTCCTCGCTTGGCCTTGGCTTCCAGCGTCTTGCCCAGCAACACCAGCGTGATCACCACCGCCGAGGCTTCGAAATACAGCCCATGCTCCTCGCCTTGCATCAGATAGCGAAAGGCCGACAGGCCCCAGGCGGCAGTGGTGCCCATCGCCACCAGCACATCCATATTGCCAGCCCCGGCGCTGAGCGATTTCCAGGCCCCGCGATAAAAGCGCCAGCCGATCCAGAATTGAACCGGCGTCGCCAGGGCCATTTGCGCCCATCCGGGCAACATCAGCATGACGCCGAACAGATCGAACAGCATCGGCACCGCCAGCGGCAAGGAAAGACCCGCCGCCACCATCAGATGCAAACGATCCCGCGCCGCCTCTTTCCTTGCATCCGCCTCGATGGCGGCTTGGCGTTCGGCGGAACTGCTGGCGGGCGTTGCCTTGAAACCTGCCTTGTCCACTGCGGCCAGCAAGGTTTCTTGCGCCACGACTCCCGCCGGAGCCTCGACCCTGGCCCGTTCGGTCGCCAGATTGACGCTGGCCAGGGAAACGCCTTGCACCTTGGAGAGCACCTTTTCCAGCCGTGCCGAGCAGGCGGCGCAAGTCATGCCCGTTATATTCAGGTCGAACACCTCGCTTGGAACTGAAAACCCTGCCTTGCCAATGGCTTCAACCGCGCGGGCGGCAGACAGTTGGGCCGCGTCGAAGCGCAGTTCCGCCGTTTCCCCGGCCAAATTGACGGCAGCCGCCTCCATGCCCGGAAGACGGTTCAGGACGCGCTCAAGGCGCGTCGAGCAGGCGGCGCAGGTCATGCCCCGCACAGGCAAGTTAAGTTGACAAATGTTAACATCAGCCATGGCGGATGAAATGTGGCGTTCTGCCTCTCCCAAGGCAAGCCCCAATAAGGTAGGATGTCGAAAAATGAAGCAAAAAAGGGATTGAGTGAGTGCCCGGTTTCAAGCACAGCCTGCAAAGGCTGGTTGTCAGTTTCGGCCCTGTCCGCACCGCCACCACGATGGGGGTCTTGGTGTTGTCGTCGATTCTGTTCAGCATCAGCAACGTCGAACGGCACGAGCGGCAGTCCTTCGAGGAAGCCAAGCGTCAGGCGGCCAGCTATGCCGCCGCCTTTGCCGAGTACGGCGAACTGGCGATTTTCGGAGCGGACCAAGTGCTGCAAACGGGCATCGCCCGTTTTGGCGAAACGCAGACGCCCAGCCGGGAAGCGTTGCTGGACGTGGAAGACTGGATGCGCAACAAACTGTCCGAGAGCAGCATCGTCGCCGGACTGAGCATCGTCGACGCCAGGGGATATCTGCTAAAGGAAATGCCATCGGCGAAGGGATCGCAAGACCGCAGGCTTTCTCCTGGCTTCCGCTTCCACAAGGACAGCACTGACGGCAGGCTGCAATTCTGGGGGCGCGTCTACAATCCGGCGATGGGCCGCGAAACCATCGAGATCAGCCGCAGGCTTGCCTCGCCATCAGGCGACTTCCTGGGCGTCGTCAGCGCCAGCATCGATACCAGCAGCTTTTCGACTTTCTTCAAGAACGCCTATCTGCCCGAGGGATCGGTGATCGGACTGTTCGCCGCCGATGGCCGCCTGCTGCTGCGCTTTCCGCACGCCAACGACGACATCCGCCCGCCCACGCATAAATCGCAAGTCAGCCCGCAGGAAGGCAGCGGCAAGCGCATCGAGGCCGCGCAGGACTTTTTTCGCTATCCCCTGCAGGTCAGGGTTGAATTGCCCTCGACCCCCATCATGCGGCAAAGCCAGGCCCTTGGGCTAAGCTATACGGGCTTTATCCTGGTTCTGACCCTGATGGCGGTTCTGATCGTGACGCTGGTCAGGACCTTGTCCAAACGTCTGATGGCCGAGGAACAAATCCGCGTCCTGTCTCGCGCCGTCGAGAACAGTCCTATGTCGGTCATCATCACCGACGCAAAGGGCAGAATCGAATACGTCAATCCCTTCTTCACCAGCCTGACCGGATTTTCCCAGGAAGAGGCGATTGGGCAGAATCCCAACCTCCTCAAGTCCGGCAACATGGCGAGCGAAGATTACGAGCGGATGTGGAACACCATTTCCAGCGGCCAAATTTGGCATGGGGAATTCCACAATTTGCGCAAGGATGGAACATCCTATTGGGAACTGGCCGCCATCGCCCCCATCAAGGACGAAAGCGGGCAGATCAGCCATTTCGTGGCCGTGAAGGAAGACATCAGCCTTCGGAAGAAAGCCGAACAGGAATTGCTGGCCGCCAAGGAAATGGCGGAAGAGGCCAACCGGGCGAAATCGTCCTTCCTGGCCAATATGAGCCATGAGTTGAGAACCCCCTTGAATGCCGTGATCGGCTTTGCCGACATGCTGAAGGAGGGCATTTACGGCCCCTTGAACGACAGGCAACAAGAAGCGCTGCAAGACATTCACCGCGGCGGCACCCACTTGTTGGACATCATCAACGACGTTCTCGACATGTCGCGCATCGAAGCCGGCCGCTACGAGATTTCCGAGAACGACGTCGATCTCAAATCGATCATCCAAGACTGCGTGAAAATGGTCCTGCCCCGCGCCCAGCAAAACGCCGTCGCCATCAACAGACAGGTGCCCGAACATCTTGCCAATGTCTGGGGCGATGAGCGGGCGGTGCGCCAGATCGTTCTCAATCTCTTGTCCAACGCCGTCAAATTCTCGCAAAGGCGGGGGCATGTGAGCATTTCGGCTGGCGGCGACACGCAAGGCGGGGTGTGGATCAGCGTCGCCGACGACGGACCCGGCATTCCCTCGGACGATCTAGAGCGTCTGTTCCAGCCCTTTCAGCAGGGCGAGCAGTGGCTGACCCGCCAGCATGAGGGAACGGGGCTTGGCCTTGCCATCAGCAAGCGGCTGATGGAATTGCATGGCGGCACGATCCATCTGGAAAGCACGCTGGGCCAAGGCACCACGGTCTGGCTGCATTTCCCCGCCACGCGCACGCATGCCAATGCCGCCTGAAGCCGATCTTGAAACGCAGATGCTGCAAAATCTGCTGGCGACCGGCCATCCGATGGCCGTTCCCAAAGGCCTGATGCTGGCCGCCGCCGCCCTGCATGGCGGCGATGGCATGGCTTGTTCGTCCCTGCTTGGCCTTTTGAGCGACCATCCAATGCCAGCCGAACAGGCCCAGGCCTTTGGCGAGCTGGCCTCAGACCTGGGGGCTTGGCATCTCGCCCAGGACAGGCCCTTGCAAGCGCTGGACTGGTTCGAGCGCGCCCAAAAGGCAGCGCCCATGCAGGGGCGGATTCACGCCAATGCGGCAGCCGCCTTGATGCGGCTTGGCCGTTTCGATCAGGCCGAAGAAGCGCTGGCCAGGGCGCAGTCTTGTCAGTCGCCGCAGGCATTCGCCCTTAGTCTGCTTGGCAATCTGAAACATGCCCAGGGCGATCTTGCGCAGGCGCGTCAAGCGCTTGAGGAAGCCCTGGCGCTTGACTCAGCAGATAAAGCCATCCGCATTGATCTTGCCGAAGTCTTGAAGGATATGGGGCTGTTCGAGGCCGCCCTTGCCCTGATGGAAGGAAATAACGATGCCGCCTGCTTGTGCGCCCTTGGCAATATCCAAAAGGCGATGGGCGAAACTTTGGGCGCCAAGGCCGCCTATGGCGCGGCCCTGATCCAAAAAGCCGACGCGTCGATCCAGGCCAAACGGGCCTTGCTGCTGCCGGTCATCGCACAAAGCCAGGATCATATTTTGCAGACCCGCGCCGATCTTCAACGCCAGCTTGAGGAAATGATCGCCGACAAAGTGCGGATCGCCGACCCCGAGCGCGACGTAGGCTCTACCTTGTTTCATCTGGCCTATCACGGCTTGAACGACCGGGCGTTGATGGAACTGGCGGCAAAATTCTGGAGACAGGCCAGCCCCTCATTGAACTTCCAGGCCGCGCATGTCCAGCGCTGGCAGCCGGGAAAACGCCTAAAGATAGGTTTCGTCTCGCGCCATTTGCACGCCCACACGATGGCCAAGCTCAATCGCGGCATCATTGCCGATCTCGACCGCAAGCGCTTCGAGGTTTTCGTCTTTCAGATCGGCAGGCAAGACGACACGGCGCGCGAAATCGCCGCCACGGCGGATCATTGCATCAGCCTGTCCGGGCCATTGGACAGCATCCGCCAGACCATCGCCGACGCTAGGCTGGATATCATCTATTATCCCGACATCGGCATGGAACCCACCACCTATTTCCTGGCCTTCGCCCGGCTGGCCCCGGTTCAAATCGTGGCCTGCGGACATCCCGACACCACGGGCCTGTCCACGTTGGACGCCTTTATATCCGGCGATCCCTTGGATGAAGCCTGCGCGCAAGCCCATTACACCGAACCCCTGATCCGCTTGGCGGGTTTTCCCTTCTATATGCGAAAGCCCGCCATCGACAATCTGATGCCCGACCGCGACAAGCTGGGCCTGCCCGAGAACAAGCGGCTTTACGTCTGTCCGCAATCTCTGTTCAAATTCCACCCTGAATTCGACGCCATGCTGGCCGACATCCTGGCTCGCGACCCCAGGGGCCAGTTGGTGCTGATCGAGCAGTTGCATCCCATGATCACCGCCCAACTAAAGGCGCGTCTGAAGAAATCGATCCCCGATCTCGAGGCGCGCCTGATCGTGCTGGGCCGTCTCTCGCCGCAAGATTTCATGACCTTGCTGGTTTCGGCAGACGCCGTGCTGGACCCCTGGCGCTTCGGCGGCGGCTCCAGCAGCCTGGAGGCCTTCGCCCAGGGCGTGCCGGTGGTGACCAGACCTGGCGAATTCCTGCGCGAACGCGTGACCATGGCGGCCTATCGCAAAATGGGCATCGACGATTTGATCGCCGACAGCGCCGACAGCTATGCCGACATCGCCGTGCGCCTGGCCAAGGATTTCGCCTGGAGCGCTTCGCTGGCCGCCCGTTTGCAACAAGCAGCGCCCGCCTTGTATCTGGACCGGGGGGAGTTGAAGCGAATGGAAGAGGCGATGATCTCTCTGGCCGAAACGAAACTTACGTCCCAAACCTGACCAGCGGATGCGCGTCTTCGGCGCCGAAGCAGACGGCAAAATCGGCGCAGGCGTCGCAGACCGGCGATTTGCAGATGACCACGCCCTCGGCCTGACAAAGCTGGCGGTAGAAGAATTTCTTCCACTTCATGTCGCGCAGATTCTGTTTGGCCAACCCCGGGAAATGCCGGTTCAAAAGCTGCGACAGCTCGCCCCGGTTCCTAAGCCCCAAATCCTGCCACAGATGATTGGGCCGCTGGCAGGCCCGGGCCACGATGGCGGCCATCCATTCCTCGGCCATCCGGTTCTTGGCCCTTCCCGACAGCAACAGAGCGCGCAAATCCCCCTCTTCGACGGCGTCCTCGCCAGCGCTTAGGACCGGATCGGCATGAATGCCCGAACCGGGAAAGACGGCATCCAGCAAGCGATGAAGCGCCTGCGACGGCAATCCCAGCCCCCTGCCCGGCGCATCAGGGGGCAATAGATGGGCCAGCGCGATATTGGAGGCAAAGACATGGGCGTCGAAAGCGTCGCCCGCCGCCAGCGCCATCAGATGATCATAGATGACGGCGGGGTCATGTCTTGATTGTTTCCCATTCTCAAGACCTGAGGAATCCAGCCGGATGGTGGGATAGGAAATATTCAAGATATGACCCCGCCTTTTGCGTTGCTATGCCAACATCACCTGCGCCGTGACATGCGTTTGCGCGCCCTTGGTGCAGACCTTGGAACATGCCCGGCATCCGATGCAGTTCTCGGGATATTTGACCGTCATCACCTTGCGGTCGATCTCGCCGTCGTCATCGTCGTCGTCCTCGGCCACGGCGACCAGTTCGCCATCTTCGGTAACACCCATGATCGACAGCACATCCATGCCGCACACTTTGTAACAGCGTCCGCAGCCGATGCATTTTTCATGGTTGACGGCTTCCACATACAACGGCTCCCAAGGTTGACCGCCACGGGTCAGGGCAACATAAACGCTCATCTTCGGCTCCTTTTTTGAATTACAGCTTCGCCACTTCGGGAAAACGCTCGATCATTTCGACGGCCTTGCCGGTCAGCTTCGACCCTTCCTCTTCCAGCTTCTCAAGGGTCTCGAAGCCGAAGCGATGCACGTCGCGCAGATGTTTGGACAGCACGACCAGATTGCCGGCGAGCAGCACCACGCGCCCGAATCCCTCGTGATTGATTTTCAAGATGGGGCTGGCGATCAAGCCTGTGCGCTTCTCGACCGCCAATCCGATGGCGCGATAGAACATCTCGACCCGGTCGATGACGTCGGGATCTGGATCGCTGATGATCGGGATCGATTTTCGCTTTTCCTTGTCGACGATATAGGGTTCCAGAAGGTCGGCTTCGCTTTTCCTGGCCCAGGCTCCGAAAGCGTCCTGCGCTCTGATCTGGCGGATCAGTTCGGCTACGAATCCGGTGGGGGAAATGGCGTTCATCTCTCAATCCTCCATGAAGCTGGAATCGGAATGATCGGCCATGATGCGGCGCATCCAGGGCGGCGGCGTTCCCGCCAGCGTGGTTTGCAATCTGGCGATCACCTCGGCGATGGGTTCCGGCCTGGGCAGTTTCACGGGATGAATCTTCTTCGCCACCACGCGGGCGGCGGCAGGGCCGCCAATGGCCAGCGTGAACAACATGGCGCAGCCGGAAAGAGCGTCGATCTTGATGCCCAGCTTGTCCACCGAATCGTCATGATTGCCCTCTTCGTCGCTGACCAGATCGAATTGCAGGGCTTCGACGAATTTGGAACTGTCTTTCGAAACGTCGTAGATGGCGATGTTTTTAGCGCCACCGAAATGGGCGTCGACCGCCGTCATGTCGTGTGTCGCGAAGGCTATCTTCATATGTCCTCCTTCAGAGGATGGCTCCTCGATCAACTTAAGCCGCCGCATGGATCAATTTCCTGGATTCGGCCACCGGCACATGATCGTGCCCATGTTCCATCAGCAGGTTGCCGACGGAAAAGATCAGGTCGCGGGTGCCGCGATAACCGACCATGGTCTGGTGCTGCGCTCCCAGCCGGTCGAATTGCGGGAAGCCCGCGCGAAAGAAAGGAATGTCCAACCTTTCCGCCATGCCGCGTCCGTGCGAATGGGTGATCAGAAGATCGCAGCCCGCTGCCATGCGCTCCAGGTCGTCAAGGTCGCCGACATGCACATCGCTGGCTGGCAAGGCTTCCAGCCTGTGCTCGGGCGTGGTGGTGACGCAGACGGACAGTTCGGCCCCCATCTCGCTCAACCAAGTGCCCAGCGCCAGCATCAGATCGGGTTCGGCGCCCAGGGCCACGCGCTTGGCTCCGAAGAAGAAGTGGCCATCCAGCATGGCGTCGACCAGTTGGCTGCGGCTGCGCTTCAGCTTCTCGGGCACCGGACGGCCGGAATATTCGCTTAGGGTCTGCACCAGATGATCCACCGGCCCCAGGCCGGTCAGACGGTCGAACACCACATAGGGCACATTGGCGATGGCGTTCAATTTCTCGGCGGCTTCGCGCATATGGCCGCCCACGGCGATGGTCAGCCCGGCGCTGCCCATGGCGGCGATGTCGTCCACCGTCGTGCCGCCGAAGGTGGTGGCGATGTACTGGTCCGGCACATGTCCATCCAACGACCCGGAAATGTCGGGCAGCACGGTGGCGCTCAAGCCGAAGGCTTCGATGATGTCCTTCAGTTCCTCGAGATCGCCCGGCGTCAGATGGCATCCCGCCAGCAGATTGATGCGCCCCCGCTGAGATTTGCCGCGCGCGCGCCTGGGCGTCACCAAGGCTTCGATCATCGCCGCGACTGCGCTTGCCCAGCCTTCTTCCATGCCGCCCACGTAATCGGGCGTCTGGGCGAAAACCAGCGCGGTGTCGTCCAGTTCCGGATGGCGGGCGCGGATCAGCTTCAAGTCGCTTGGAATGTCCTCGCCCCTTGTTTCCACCAAGCCGGTCGAACAGATGCCGATCACCTTGGGCTTGGCCCTGGAAGCGATGTTCAAGATGGCCTGTTCCAGATTGTCCAGCCCGCCCATGATGGTGGTCACTTCATTCATGGCCGTGGTCTGGAAAGGAATGCCCTCGCGATAATGGCGAACCAGCAGCACCAAGCCGAAAGCCGTGCAGCCTTGCGATCCGTGCAGCAGGGGCAGACAGCCGTCCAGCCCCATGAAGGCCATGGCGCCGCCCAGGGGCGCGCTCATTTTCAAGGGATTGGCGGCGCAGGCCTTGCGGGTATGGACAAGTCTTGCCATCTATTTCACTCCCCTCGATATATCCCCATCCTTCGAGACGCTTCGCTCCTCAGGATGAGGAATTCTTGCCGTTTCCCAGGGCGCAGGCTTGCGCACCTGTTCGAAAACGGGATTGGTCAGCGCCAGCGCCAGACGTTCGACCAAACGCAGCGTGCCGTCATAACCGGCATAGGCGTGGTGGCGTTCCTGATTGATGTCCAGCCAAGGGCGCTTGGCCTTCAGGGCCACGAATTGGGTGCGGCCGCCCGACAGCATGATGTCGGCCTCGCCTTCCTTCAGCATGCGGTACATTTCGCGAGGTGGGATGGCGTCCACCATCGGCGCGTCGTCGCCCATCAGGTCCTTGATGCGTTCCTTGTCGCCCTCGGTCGCCTTGCGCACCGATGTCTTGATGATGGTCATCCCCAATTCCTGCAGCGCCGAAACCACCGACCAGGATTTATGGCCGCCGGTGTACAGCAGCACCTTCTTGCCCGACAGAACGGGGCGGAATTTCTCGAGCGCCACCCACAGCCTTGCTTCTTCTTCCGCGATCAGCGCCTCGGCGCGCGCCAGCAAGTCTTCCGGCGCGCCCTGGCGCACCAACAGCCCCGCCATGCCGCGCAACACGTTCGACGTGTCGGTGATGCCGTAGAACGAGCCTTCCATAAAGGGAATGGCGTAGCGTTCCTCCATCTTGCGGGCCAGGCTGATCAGGGCTTGCGAGCAGACCAGCAGATTGGCCTTGGCCCGATGCGCAGAAGCCACTTCGGCAAAGCGGGCGTCGCCGGTGATGGAGGCGCGCAGGCGAATGCCCAGGCGCTCGAACAGGGGCAGCACCTGCCACAACTCGCCCACCAGATTGAAATCGCCGATGATGTTGATGTCGAAGGGCGAGGCGTCATCGGGTTCGCGCGTGCCGATCACGTAGTCAAGCAGCGTTTCGCCAGCCAGCTTGTTGCCCAGATTCTTCGATCCCGCAAAGCCCGGCGCATCGACCGGAATCACCGGCAGGCCCAGCTTCTCGCCCGCCGCCATGCAGACTTTCACCACATCGTCGCCGATCATGGCGGGCACGCAGGTCTGATAGACGAAGATGGCGGGCGGATTGTGCGCCGCCGCCACTTCGTGAATGGCCTTCCACAGCTTCTTTTCGCCGCCATGGATGACGTCCAACTCGGTCAGGTCGGTGGTGAAGCCGGTCCGGTAAAGGGCTGGCCCCGAACTGGCGGAATGGCGGTTGTCCCAGGCATTGCCCTCGCAGCCGATGGGGCCATGCACGATATGGGCGGCGTCGGTGATCGGCTGCAGGGCGATCTTGGCGCCATCAAAGGCGCAGCCGCCAGCCGCCGCCCCGGGCGTTAAGGGCTTCGAACAGCCCTTCTTGCGGGCCGTCTCGGTCTTGGCCTGATTGGTTGCGCAACCCGGCTCGTTGAACAGATCGGCGATTTTGGCCTTTAAAGACATGGGCACCTCCAGCCAGATGAAGCAATGCAAGGCGCGTGCCTGATAAGATTTGATATAAATCAGTAGGTTAACGAATAGCCGCCCTGTCCGATTTCCGACAGTCTTGTCACAGGCAAGACACCCACCCACTTGGCCCAGGTGCCAAGGCGGGCATGACGTGATATGTTATCGGTCGAAAAACCGTGGCTTCGGACCGGCAAAGGAGCTGAAGTTGGCCAAGACATCCGCCCAAGACGAGCGAGTTCACCCAGGCCGCGAGCAAGGGGCGGCGCTGTTGATCATTGTGGCCATCCTGGCTATCGTCGCCGCTATGGCGGTGGGCATGAGCTATTACGGCAGCCCCACCCAGCATCTTGATCAGTCTCGCCAAAGTGCGACCGACCTGGAACGCATCAAGACGGCCATCTCGTCCTTCGTGATCGGCAACTCGCGCCTGCCCTGCCCCGCCAACGCCGCCAATACAAGCTGGACCGAGGATTGCGCCACCCCCAGCGCCAATGCCGTGGTGCCCTGGAAAACGCTGGGGCTTCAGGAAAGCGACAGCGTCGACCAGTGGGGACACCGCATCGCCTATTACCCCAGCAGCGCTTTGACCAGCGGCACGCCGTTCGCCGCCGCCATTCCGTCCGACGGACTTTCCGTTTACAGCGACTATGACGTCAGCGGCAATCCCATTGGGTCGGCGCAATCTGCCGCCTATGTCCTGGTCAGTGCTGGCGAGAATGGAGCGGGCGGCTGGATGATGTCGGGGCTGCGCAAGACGGTTCCGGTTTCTCCCACCGCCGAGGCGGACAATGCCGATGGCGACGCCAGCTTCATCAAGGCCGGTCACGATACAGGAACCACCTATTTCGACGATCTGCTGGTTTTCGACACGGCTTCCAATATCTGTGCCGAAAATTCGATCTGCACATCGGCCCCGCAAGCCGAAGCCTTCTTCAACTCCACCGACAATCCCACCTCCTTCGTCTCGACGAACAGCAATTACGGAAAGCTGGTCAGGGCCAGCAACGGCAAAACCGCCGCTGCGGGCCAGGACAACGTCATCCATTTCAGCGAAGACCCCGAGGTGAAGGACGGCAAGGCGATGGACAGCGTGCCCGAGCACAAGGCTGTCTGCGTCTGGCTGAACCAAAAGCTGACTTTCCAGACCCAATCGATTCGCGCCTATTTCACCTTCAACTGGTGGCCGGGCGAGGAAAGCAACACCCAGCACGGCTTCGCCGATGGCTTCACCATGACCGTGGTGCCTTGGGGCACGGCGACCTCAAGCTGCGGCTATGACGGCAGCAGCCTGGGCTACAAGGACATGTCGCTGCAAAACGTGAAGCGCATGGCGGTCGAGTTCGACACTTACCAATATTCCGGCACGGATGGATCTTACGACCAGACCACCAACGATCCCGACCGCAACCATGTTTCGGTGCTGTTCAACAACTCTATCAATCACAACGGAACGCCGGGAAGCGCTGGCGGCTGGGCGGGTTCTTGCAGCGCCAATTCCACCAATGGCTCGGCGGGGGGCTGCACCTATAAGACCAGCGGCACCAACTGGCGCGCTTGGCTGGAAGAAAAGTCGCGGGTCGAATTCCCGCATATCCAGCCCTACAACGTGCGCATCGAATTGCAACGCGGCTGCGACGCCACCTGCACCAGCTGCGGCGCGGGCGGCGGCTATGTTCAGACGCGGGCCTGGATCGATTGCACCCACGGCTCCTGCTCGACCCTGACCGGCACGTCGCCGCGCGCGACCCTCGATACCGCCACGACGCGCACCATCAATTACTGCACGCCGCAGCCTTCGAATTGGGGAAGCGAGATGAATGACGTGATGCTGGGCTTCACCTTCGCCACCGGCGGCGCCACCTCGGCCCTGTCGATCCGGGAAATCAATATGGGCAACGCAGGCATCCAGTAAGGTTATAGTACCATCATCACATTGATTTGATGCACGTTTTCCAGACAACCCTACCACACCGGCGGGTTCCGTTGCGGGCGGCGATAGGCCATGTTACTGTAGCGTCACTAGAAAAAGATAGTAATTGGCGGGAACTTCATGTCCGAGCGTAACGTCAGCTCTAACCCCGAGGCGGGTGCTGCGCTGCTGATTTTGGTGGCCATTCTGGCCGTGATCGCCGCCCTGGCCGTCGGCACGCGCCATTTCAGCGGTTCGACTCAGCGGCTGGCGCAGACCGAGAACGCGCAGATGGAAGTCGTTCGGTTCGAGGATGCCGTGGCAGCCTTCTGGGAGGCCAATTCCCGTCTGCCCTGCCCGGCTGACGTGACGGCCAATGACGGAGTGGCCCTGCCCAACGACGGCACGGCATGCACCGCCCCCTTCCAGCGCCAAGTGATCCCCTGGAAAACGCTGGGGCTGCCCGCCAGCGTCGCCCGCGATTCCTGGGGCAATTATTTCGCCTATCATGTCTACGCCCCTTTAGTGCTGACTGGTGCCAAAACTGGCGCAGCGTCGATCACTACCGCGATTACGGTCAAGGAGACTGCTGCCAGCGGCAGCAACATCACCCAGGCGGCTTGGTTCGTGGTGAACAGCTACGGAAAGAACGGCAAGGGTGCTTATACTGGCAATCGAGTTCAGATCGCCGTCTCCACCAACGCGGATGAGGCTGAAAACACGGATAGCGACGACACCTACGTCAAGGGCGGCACCCCGGGCGGCAGTTTCGACGACATTCTCACCTATTGGCTGCCTTGAACGCAGAAAAGGACGAACCCATGAACAGGCTATTCTCCCTTATCGTCAACGGCGCCGTTTTCGCGGCCCTCGTCGCCCTGTTCCTGGGCTGGAACCCACCCGACGCCAGCGCCCAGCGCCATCTGTGCCAGAAGGCGGGCAGTGGCTGCAGCGTCGCCGCAGTGGAGGAAGAGGAAGAGGAAGAGGAAGAAGTCGAGGAAGAAGTTCCGACCACGCCGACGGCGGGCAATGTCGCTTGGTCCTTTGCTGGCAATCTGACCAATTCTTCGGCCCTCACCACCACCAGCAGCAGTTCTTCAAGCAAAACCGACAAGCCCGACGTCAACCTGACGACGACGAAAAAGAAAAAATGGGGGGGATCGTCTTATACAAAAACCGGCTCGCTGCAATTCGACGACATCGAAGACAACCGGCGCAGTTGCGCTTGGATTCCCACCGAAATCCCGCTTTACCGCAAGATCATCCGCGCCTATTACACCATAAAATTCGATAGCGATTCCGATGACGAAAACGGCGAAGGCACGGTTTTGGCCTTCCTGCCCGGCAGCACCTCGGTCAGCAGCACGCTATGCGGCGGCTATGGCGAATATCTGGGTTACGCCGATCAATCCGGCTACACCGCCATGCCCGAACCCCGCTTCGGCATCGAATTCGACACCGACAAAACGACGTCCATGAGCGATCCCAACAACAACCATGTCGCCATCGTCGCGGACAAGATCAAGCATGACGGCACTGATTCCCCGACCTGCCCGGCCACGTCGGCGGCCAACGACAGCAGCTCGCCCTACGGCAATTGCTGGACCGGGGCCAACACCACGAAAACCAAGAAGTCAAAAACTTACTCCTATCCCTGGCTGGAAAGCAGCCAGACCCATAAATTCAGGGTCGAGATGTTGGCCTGCGCCGGTAGCGGCACGACCAACAACTGCGCCAGCCAAGGCTGCGCCACCACCGACGTTTACGTCAAAACCTGGGTGTGTCCTTACAAGGATTCGTCTTGCTACAACAGTTCGTCGTTCCAAAGCGTGGAAAGCGCCTATGCGGGCAGCGCGCCCACAGTCATCGAACGTTGCGTGCCCTTCAATCAGACCACCTATGACAGTCTGATCGTGGGCTTCACCTACGGCGCCAAAGACCATAGTTCCGACACCACCTATGGAAGTTTCGCCATCAAGACCTTCGACGGGCCATAAGGCAGTTCCCTCTATTGAAGGCGTTGCATTCCTGCTAGAATAACCCCTGTCCCTAGTGGGATGGGGGTTGGAATGCGCAAGCGGTTGAGCAGATGGACTCTGGAATCTTTCAAACGCCTTGATTCTGGCGAGGCGCAGGGTTTTACCCTGATCGAGATCGCCATCGTGCTGGCCGTGGTTGGCCTGTTGCTGGGTATGGGCCTGATGTCGGGCGCCCAGATGCTTGAGAACGCCAAGCGCAAAACGACCGGCGAACGCATGGACAAGATCGAAGACGCCATCACCCTGTTCGCCATCCAGAACAATTTCCTGCCCTGCCCCGCCGATGGATCGCTGAACAGCGCCAACGCCAATTTCGGTCGCTCGCAACCCGCCACCGGCTTGGCCGCCTGCACGGCGATTGCCAACGGCGCCCATGTCGTGCCCTGGATCACCCTGGGGCTGGACGAGCTTTATTCCCGCGACGGCTGGGGCAACCGCATCACTTACTACGTGGCGGGAAGAAGTCAGGGGGGTACCGCCAACGGCATCGTTCTGCATACCAACCCCAACACGAACGACGGCATCCAACGCGTCGATACTTCATATCCCTATGGTGAGGTTCTTGTTTACGCCCTTGCAGGCGTTCCAGGCCTGACCACCAACCAATTGACCAACAGCAGCAACAATACGGCGGCGGGCTGCAGCGCAACGAATGTCTGCGCCGCCTATGCGCTGGTCAGCCACGGGGCGCACGCCAGCGGCGCCTATACGGGCAGCAACAATCCGACACGGATTGCCACCACCGATGCCAGCGCCGGCGAGGCGGAAAACAACGATGGGGACGCGTTCTTCGTGCAGAACGACCCCACCGAGCGGGCATCAAGCAGCGGCATCTTCGACGACATGGTGCGCTGGCGCTCGGCGCAAAGCATCGTCTCGTCCTGCGGACAGAGTGCATGCGGCAACCCATGATGCGTGGAATCGCCGTCCTGCCGGGCCTATTGCTGCTGCTTGCCGTCCCCCCCGCCCCCGCCCTTGCCCAAACCACCGCCGCCGGGGCCTGCAACAAGCCGATCGAAGAGGCCGAGAAGAATTACAATCTGCCCCGCGGACTGCTTTTCGCCATCGCCACGGCGGAAAGCTCCTATCGCGATCCAACGACGGGCATCCGCGCGCCTTGGCCCTGGACCATCAACGCCGCCGGAAGCGGGCGCTATTACCCCAATATCGAGGAAGCCAAGCGGGCCGTGGTGGTGCAACTGGCCAGCAATGTCGATTCGGTCGATGTGGGCTGCATGCAGGTGAATCTGCGCTCGCATCCCAAGGCTTTTTCCAGCCTGGATCTGGCCTTCGATCCGGCGACCAACGTCAATGCCGGGGCGCAGATTTTGCAGAACAATTATTTCGTCACCAAATCCTGGAGCGAGGCGATCCGGCGCTATCACGCCCCACCCGGCAGCCCGAACGGCGTTTTGTACCTCTCCAAGGTGATGGCCTATTGGCGCAGTTCGCTGGGCCTGCCCGCCAGCCCGCTGCGCGAGGCGCTGGACCAGACCCCCAGCGAACTGGACAACGCCGCCAAAGCCTTCGAGAAGGGCGATTACGCCAACGCGCTGGCCCGCTATCGCGGCATCTTGAAAAAGGAACCCGATTCGCGCATCGCCCATCTGGGGATGGCCATGTCGGCCGAGAAGCTGGGCGACATCCGCACGGCTTCGGAACATTACGTCCGCGTCCTGGTTTACGACCCCTATAACCGCACGGCGCTGGACCAGTTGGTCGCCCTGTCCGCTGGCCTGCCCGCCACCCAGCGCCTGCAGGCCCTGGGCGAGTTGCGCCGCTTGGCGCCGCATGACGCCAACCTGCCTGCCCAGATGGGCGACGTTTTCGTCCAACTGGGCAATCTGCGAGAAGCGTCCCGCGCCTTGACCGACGCCCTGGAGATCGAACCCGAACGGACGGTCTGGCGTCTGAACCTGGCTTCGATCTATGATCGGCTGGGCGAGAGGGACGCCGCCATCGGCCAGTACCATCGCTTCTTGAAGGATTACCAGCCCAGCACGACACCCGTGCCGGTATCGCTGGACGAGGTGAAACGCCGGCTTGCCTGGCTGATCGACAACTGATCGAGGACGGAACCAAAGGTCATGGAAATCACCGAACTTCTTGCCTTCGCCCAACAGAACAAGGCGTCGGACATCCACCTGACCAGCGACAACCCGCCCATATTGCGCGTCAACGGCGAGATCAAGCCGATCAAGATCGCCCCGCTGCCGCCCGACGAAACCAAGACCATGATCTATTCGATCATGAGCGAAGAGCAGCGGGCCGAGTACGAGCAAGAGCACGAGTTGGATTTCGCCATCTCGTTCGGCCAGACGGCGCGCTTTCGCGTCAACGCCTTCACCACCAATCGCGGCCCGGCGGCGGTGTTTCGCACCATTCCCACCATCGTACCCTCGCTGGACGATTTGCACGCGCCGCCCATTTTCAAGCGCTTCGCCGATTTCGAGAAAGGGTTGGTGCTGGTGACCGGCCCCACGGGTTCGGGCAAATCGACCACGCTGGCGGCGATGATCGATTACATCAACCGCAATCACGCCAAACACATCCTGACCATCGAAGACCCGGTCGAATTCGTGCACACCAACAACAAATGCCTGATCAACCACCGCGAATTGGGCAGGCACACGAAATCCTTCGCCCGCGCCCTGAAAAGCGCCCTGCGCGAAGACCCCGACGTGATCCTGGTCGGCGAAATGCGCGATCACGAAACCATCGGCTTGGCCCTGACAGCCGCCGAGACCGGCCACTTGGTGATGGGCACCTTGCACACCAGTTCTGCCGCCAAAACCATCGACCGCATCATCGACGTCTTCCCGGCGGGCGACAAGGAAATGGTGCGCGCCATGGTGGCGGGATCGCTGCAGGCGGTGATCAGCCAAGTGCTGATGAAGCGCATCGACGGCAAGGGCGGGCGCATCGCCGCCCACGACATTCTGGTGGGCACCCCCGCCGTGCGCAACCTGATCCGCGAAAACAAGGTGCCGCAAATCGTTTCCATGATGCAGATGGGCCAGCGCTTCGGCATGGCCACCTTGGAAGACAGCGTGAAGAACATGGTGGCCCAGGGAATCGTGGCGCAGGAGGAAATGGAACGTTTCGCCATGCCTTCGGCGGCGCCGGCAGCCGAAGCCGCCGGAGGCGAAGCCAAGGCCGCGCCTCAACAGCAACCCGTGCAGCGTCCGGCGCAGCAGGCAGCACCTCCGCCCCAGCAAGCGCCCCAGCAGCCGATGGCAAGACCCCAGCCGCAACCCCAGCCACAAGACGCCCCCAAGAAGGGCATCACCAGCCTGTTCCGTTAAGGGAAAAAGATCATGGCCGACGCATCGAAAATCCGCACTTGGCTGGCGACCATGGTGGCCCATAAAGGGGCCGACCTATACGTCACCTTCGGCGCCCCTCCCACCATGCGCGGCGAAGGCGGCTTCAACATTCTGCAACGCGAACCCTTAAGCGACGAAGACATCGCCCAGATCATGTCCGACGTCGCCTCACTCGACCAGTTGCAGGAATTCGAGAAGTCGTGCGAGTTGAACATGGCGCTCGACCTGGGCAAAACGCAGGGACGTTTTCGCATCAACGCCATGAAGCAGCGCCAGCATACGGCCATGGTGATCCGGCGCATCACCGCCCAGGTGCCGACCATGGAAAGCCTGGGCCTGCCCCAGGTGTTGGGCGATTTGGTGATGGAAAAGCGCGGGCTGGTGATTCTGGTCGGCGGCACAGGATCGGGCAAATCGACCACCCTGGCCGCCATGATCGACCATCGCAACGCCTCGGCGCCCGGCCACATCATCACCATCGAAGACCCGATCGAATATATCCACGACCACAAGCGCTGCATCGTGACCCAGCGCGAAGTGGGTGTTGACACCCAAAGTTTCGACGCCGCCCTCAAGAACACGCTGCGCCAGAAACCCGACGTGATCTTGATCGGCGAAATCCGCGACTCCAATTCGATGCAGCAGTCGATCAACATCGCCGAGACGGGGCATCTGGCCCTGGCCACCTTGCACGCCAACAACGCCAATCAGGCCATCGAGCGCATTCTGAACTTCTTCGAGAAGGAAATGCACCACCAGATTCTTTTGAACCTGTCTTTGAATTTGAAGGGCATCGTTTCGCAGCGTCTGGTCGCCAAGCAAGGCGGCGGGCGCGCCCTGGCTTTGGAAATCCTGCTCAATCAGGGCCTGATCAAGGATCTGGTGCGCAAGGGCGAGGTGAAGGAGATCAAGCCCGTGATGGCCGCCAACACCGATCTGGGCATGCAGACTTTCGATCAGTGCCTGTTTAGGCTGTTCGTCGAAGGGGCGATCGATCAGGAAACCGCCCTGGCCGAAGCCGACAGCCCCAGCGATCTCAAGCTGCAGATGAAGCAGCAACTGACCGGCGGCGGCGAAGGCCTGTCCTCGGTGGATACGTCAAGTTTGTCTTTGTAGGTTGCCCTCTGTCGCCGGGCGGGATGCTCCGCATCCCTTGGCTTTCGCAAATCAGGAGATTTGCGAGGCCCCTTGGGCCTAGTCGCTGCGCTCTGTTATTGGTTGCCCTCAGTCGCCGGATTTATTTTCGGCTTCGGTGATCGCCGCCAGGAAGGCGCGTTCCAGCGTGAGGGCTTCGTGGCGCGCGACGAATTGCTTGGGCGTCCCCACATAGATCAGCTTGCCCGCATGCAAAATGCCGATGCGCCCGCAAATTTCCTCGATGTCGGACAGAATGTGCGAGGAAAAGAAAACCGTGCCGCCATTGGCGCGGTATTCCATCAGCCGATCCTTCAGCAAGATGCGCGAACGCGGATCAAGCCCGCTCATCGGCTCGTCCAAAATCAGAAGCGGCAGGCCGGTCAGCAGGCTGGCCAACAGGCCCAGCTTTTGGCCCATGCCTTTGGAAAGCTGGCGGCCTCTCTTGGAAAGAGCTGCGGGATCAAGTGCCAATCCTTGCGCCAGCTGGCAGGCTTTGTCGCGGTCCAGCTTCAGCGCGTAGAAATCAAGCGTCAGCTTCAAGAACTCCCATCCGGTCAGCAGATGCGAGGGCATGAACTTCTCGGGAAGATAGGCAAAGTTGCGCCGACTTTCCGGCTTTGCGGCATCCTCGCCAAAAAAGCGGAAAACGCCCTCGGCCTCGCCCAGCCCCAGCAAGGCCTTGATCAGCGTGGTCTTGCCAACGCCGTTCAGACCGATCAGGCCGAAGATTTCGCCCGGCTCGACGGCCAGCGTCAGATGTTCGAAGACCGGCGGCCCGCCATAACCGGCCTTGGCGTTCTGAATGTCGATGGGCCGTTCGGTCATGGAAAGATTCCGTCCACCACCTTGTCGTCCTTGATCAGATAGGTCTGATTGGGGCTAAGCCGCACGCGAATGCTTGGCCCGGCATCGGTGTCGACATCCAGTTCGACCCAGCGCGAGGTGGCGCGCACGGGCCGAATGCCGCCCTCGACCGATCCCGGCCTGAAACGCATGCCGTTGACCCAGGCCGACCAGTCTTTCTCGCCGTGATAGACCAGCGCCGACAGATAGATGTTGGGCTTGGCGTCCTCTTGCGGCGCGTCTTGCAGCACCTTAGGCTTGCCGTCGCCATCGGTGAAAGCCTTGGGCAATTCGGCCAGGAAGGCTTCGATCTTGTCGCTTTCCTCGGACGTATAAAGCAGCGTTTTCGGAAATTCAGGCATCGGTTTGCCCGACAATGTTGTGCTGGTCGCCTTCTGGGCCTGCGACTGCCCATCCTGGGCCGAAACCTGCGAAAGGCAAACAAGGCTGAAAACCAGAGCAAGAAGGAATGAACGCAGCATCAGCGACGTCCCTTCTTGTCATCGGCGCCCTGCTTCGCCGGTGGGTCTGCCGTCACCCACATGAATTCCAACTCGGCATTGATCGGAAGCGTCAGCTTCGCGTCGTTCTTGCGATTCTCCACGTCCTTGACGAAGGCTTGGCGGCTTTTGCGCTCCAGACGCATTTTTTTCAGCAGGGTAACGCCGCTTAGAGAATTCATGGCGTCATAGGCGAACTGGTAGAAGTGTCGGTCATGCACCATTTCGATGTTGATATGGACGGGGCTGGCGAACCAGTTGTAGGATTTTCCGCCAGCCGATACAGCATAATTGCCGCCAGGCTCGATATTCAGCCGATACTCGCTGAAAGGCTCAAGCCAGCTCAGCGCCACATGTCGCGCCTTGATGTCGGCCAGCAACTCGTTGGCCCGCAGACGATTCTCAGGCTCGAAAGTTCCCTTCTCCATCTCGCTTTTGTAACTGTCGGTCATCTCGCGCATGCCGGACAGTTCCTTGCGCAAGGCGGCGATCTTGCCGTCTAGCGCGGACACTTCGCCGCCCAAACGCCCCTGTTCCGCCTGCAGTCGTTCCGTCTCTGCCTCGATCTCCGGCAAGCCCAAACCCCAAAAGCCCAGATTGAGCGCCAGAACGACTGCCGAAAGAATCAAGCCTATCGGCAACGCCCTCAAGCCGCCGCTTTCCACCATCTCTTGAAGATCGATGCGCATGTCTAGCCTTTCCTGCGAATAACGAAGGTGGCTTGAACGATCTTTGGCGTGCCTGCCTGCAAATGCTTGCCGGTACTGGTGAAGGTTCCCTGCGGTTTGATGTTGGTAGGCATGTCCAACACCTCGACCTCGGTTCGCGGGAAAGCCTGTTTGAAACGCTTTTCCTGATCGGCAACCGTGGCGACGATATCGGCGAGATTGCTGGTCGCCCCAGGAAACATGACCACAAGCTCCAGATTGAACGGTACGCCGCCTTGGCCATCCATCTGCGCTGCCGCAGGCGGCTTTTTCGCCTTCGCGGGATCGCCCGATTTCATCTCGACCTCAAGCCCCAGACTCCAAACGAAGCCCTGACCATCCAGCGCCGTCTCGACGTTTCTTAGGATTTGCGGCCAATCGGCAACCTGCGTTTCCAGTGCCTGTTTGGCGCCCAGCTTGGCGGTCAGAGTTTCGAAAGGAACCTCTGCGGCAGCCATCTCGCCTTCCAGCTTTTTCAACTGACCTTGACGATCCTGCAGGCTTGCCTGACGCGTTTCGATCAGATCGGCTGTTTCATAATTGGCGAAAACCATGTCGCCCGCATAATAGAGCTGAAACGCCGTGACCGCCGCCGCCGCCAGGGGAACCACCTTCTCGACCTGGCGCATCTGGCGCTTCTTGGCCATGGCGGGGGTGGAAAGCAAGATGGGCGCCTTGGTGCGCCTGGCCAGCCATACGGCATGCAGCATGTCGCAATAAGGGCTGTCCGGATCGGCCACCTTCTCGTAGCCCAGCTTGTTTCCGGCTTCCAGCGGGGTCAGGATCGACAGCGTGGTGACGGGAAGGTCGCGCTGATACAGGGCTTCGCGGATCGGCGCGCCGACCACGGCCACCAGATCCAGGTGATCATTTTCCTGATAGCCCAGGCGCTTGATGTAACCCAGCGACGATTTGAATTCGCGCTCGATGAGCTGCGAAATTTCCTCGGCCGTGTCCTCTTCGGCGGGCTTTGGCGTCATGCGGGTCAGGATGAACTGGCCGTTCAACTGGATGATCTGGCGAAAGCCGCCGGTCACTTCCTGGCTGACGAAGATGCGCCAATGTTTCTCGGTCTGCGCCTCGGCGGGCGGGGCCAGGGCTTCGGACAGGCCCAGGGATTCCATGGGCAGCAGCGAATAGGCTTCGACCGGATTGGAAACGGTGTCCAGAAAGGACGTCCATTTCTTCAGCCAATCGCTCATGGGCAACGCCATGAACAGATAAGGCTTCTGGCCGTTCTGTCCCTTGCGGTTCAAGGGTCTGGCGGCCTTCATTTCCTCGCTGGCATAAGCCATCTCAAGGCGGCGCTTCAGCACCTTGGGATGGTCCAGGAAATTGCTTTTGGGCAGTTGTTCTTCGCGATAAAGCTGCTCGACCACGTCCACTTCGACCAGCAGCGGAATGCGCTTGTCGGTCATCAGGAATTCGCGGATCGATTCCGGCCCCTCCTCGGAATCGATGGGCACGAACCAGGCGTTCTTCACATTGCCGCGCACCACATGCACCAGCACGGCGCCTTCGTCGCCGATGACCAGCACGAATTTCCTGACCAGCAAATGAAGGGGAAGGCCGGATTTCTTTGCCGCCACGCTAAATCCCCATCTTGCTGAAGCTGTCATACATGGGTCCGAAGATCGCCATGATGATCCAGGCCATCAGGGCGCCGACGATCATGGTCAGCATCGGCTCCATCATGGCGATCAGGCCGTCCACCGCGTCGTTGACGTCGGTGTCGTAAAAGCTGGTCACGTTCTCCAGCGTCTCGGACAGATTGCCGCTGTCCTCGCCGATCTTGACCATGCGGATGACCAGACTGGGAAACTCGCCGGTGTTCTTCAAGGCCGCCGAAAAGGCGTTGCCCTGTTGCACGGTGCGCTGCACGTTCTCGAGCGATTTGCTCAAGCACAGATTGTTGACCACCTTGGTCGCCGTTTCGATGCATTGCAAGATCGGCACGCCGCTTTGGAACATGACGGCGAAGAAGTGCGCGAAGCGGGCCAGGGAAATCTTGCGGATCATGTCGCCCATCTTGGGCATGCGCAGCACAAGATAATGCATGCGGTAGCGGAATTCCTCGGAGACCGACATCAAAAGGCGGATGCCGATCAGCAGCACCACCGGCGTGATCAAGATGACGTACCAGAAATTGATCACGAAATCGGAAGTGGCGACCAGGGCCAAGGTCACGCCCGGCAAAGGCTGGCCGGTGCCCTTCAAGAATCCGATCACTTCCGGCACCACCATGGTCATCATGAAGAAGAACAGGCCCAGAATGACGACCAGCATGACAGACGGATAGCGCGTCGCCTTCTTGATCTTGGTCGTTACCTCTTCGGTCCATTTCAGATGTTTGACCAGCTGCAAAAAGGCTTCGCTGAGATTGCCGCTTTCCTCGCCCGCCGAGATCAGCGAGGTGAAGACCGGGCCGAAAACGCGGGGATGCGCGCCGAAGGCCTGCGACAGCGACTTGCCCTCGGCCACCGAACTGTGGATTTCGGAAACCAGATCGCGCAGCTTGGGCTGTTCGGTCGAATCGCGCACATCGGCCAGCCCTTCGATCAGCGACACGCCCGCCGCGTTCAACTGCTGCAAATGCACGCACATCTGGATCAGGTCGCGATGCTTGATCTTGGGCGCGAACAGCGCGGTCAGCTTGTTCTGGCGCACCTCGGACGAGGTGATCAGCTCAAGGCCCGATTCCTTCAAACGCTGGAAAAGATCAAGGTCGTTGGAGGCGCTCAACTGCCCCCGGACGGATCGTCCGCCGGTGTCGATGGCTCGGTAGTTGAAAAGCGGCATCTTGGCGGCCCCTTACAACCGGTCGGTCACGTCGACGGTGCCGATCAGCTCTTCCACGCTGATCAGGCCCTTCAACACCTTGCCGATGCCGTCGTCGGCCATGGGGATGAAGCCGTATTTGCGCGACGCCTGGCGGATCATGTTCATCGAAGCCCCTTCGATGACCATTTCGTCCAGCTCCTTGTTCATGGGCAGAATTTCGTGCAGCGCCAAGCGGCCCTTATATCCGGTATGGCGGCAGGCCTCGCAACCCTTGGGATGGCCGATCTTGGGCGGATGCGCCGGATCGGCGCCCAGAACGCGGCATTCCTCGGCATTGGCCGTCTTCATCTCGCGGCAACTGGGGCACAGGCGCCGAGACAGGCGCTGGGCCAGAATGCCGATGATGTTGCCCGCCATCAAGGTGGCGTCCAAGCCAAGATCGCCAAGGCGCGGCAAAGCGCCGGCGGCGTCGTTGGTGTGCAGGGTGGTGAATACTTGGTGGCCGGTCATCGAGGCGCGCAGCGCCATGGTGGCGGTGTCCTTGTCGCGCACCTCGCCGATGAAGATGATGTCGGGATCTTGGCGCAACAGGGCGCGGACACCGTCGGCGAAATTCATGCCCGTTCCTTCGCGCACCTGCGCTTGGCGGATCAAGGGCAATTCATATTCCACCGGGTCTTCCAGCGTCATGATGTTGACGTCAAGCGAATTGATGTGGGCCAGAATGCCGTACAGCGTGGTGGTCTTGCCCGAACCCGTGGGGCCGGTGACGATGATGATGCCTTCCGGGCGCTTCAGCATTTTCAGCAACAGGGCTTCATTGCTCTCCGACAGGCCCAGTTGCGGAATGCCCATCAGCGATTTGCTTTTGTCCAGAATGCGCAGCACGATGTTTTCGCCGTGCGAGGTGGGCATGGCGGCGACGCGGAAATCGACCTTGCGGTTGCCCACCGTGATGCTGAAACGTCCATCCTGCGGGTTCAGCTTGTCGGCGATGTTCATGCCGGACACGATCTTCAGGCGGTGCGAAACGGCGGGCCAGTGATCCTTGTGGATGGTGCGCACCTGGGTCATCACGCCGTCGATGCGATAGCGCAGGCGCAGGAACATGCCCTCAGGTTCAAAATGGATGTCGGAAGCGCCCACTTTCACGGCGTCGAGAACCAGCGCGTTGACCAAGCGCACCAGGGGATGCACATAGCCGGAATCGGCGGACATGGCGGCGGCCGACACGTCGTGCTTGCCGGTTTCCAATTCGCGCAAGATGCCGTCAATCGACAGTTCGTAGCCGAAATACTGGTCGATGGCCTCGTTGATTTCGGTTTCGCTGCACACCAACGGGGTGATTTCGACGCCCAGCGGGAAATAGCGCCTTGCCTGATCCAGCGCCAGAACGTCGTAAATGTCCGACATGGCCAAGCGCGCCTGCTGGCCGTCGATGGCGACCGGGAAAACGCGATAGCGCGCCGCCACTTCCTTGGGAAATTTCTTGATCAGGTCGGGATCGACGACGGTGCTTTTCGGATCGAAACGCTCGAAGCCCGAACTTTGCGCCAGCACGGCGGAAAGCGCTTGTTCGGTGATGAAGCCCAAATCGATCAGCGTCTGGCCGATCATCTTGTTGGTGCGCTTCTTCTCGAACAAGGCGACATGCAGCTGATCTTTCGAGATCAGCCCCATATCGACCAGCTTGTCGCCGATGCGCGCCATGCCGCCGCCACCGGGAGGAGCGCCGCCGCCACCACCGCCGGGCGGACCGCCACCACCGCCACCGCCGGGCGGACCACCACCACCACCACCACCACCACCGCCTGGAGCGGGAGCAGGTGCTGGCGGAGCCGATTGCGCGGCAGGCGGCGCTTGGGGCGCTGGCGCTGGCGGCGCTTGGGGCGCTGGCGCTGGCTGAGCGGCGGGTTGACGGGCCTGGGGTGCGGGCGGCGTTGGCGCGCTGGCAACTGGCGTTGCGTCGCCGATCAATCCGCCCAATTGCAAACCAGCGGGCATGGGGGGCTGCGGGGGCGGCGCTTCCGGCAACGAACTACCTACCAACTCGCCCAACTGAAACGCGGGCGCTGGCTTGGCGGCGGCGGGCGGCGGCGCGGCAGGCGGCGCAAGCTCGCCGATCAACTCGCCCAATTGCAGGCTGGATGTCTTGGCGGGCTGCGGCGCGGCGGCGGGGGCTGATGCGGGCGGGGCCGCGCCCACCATATCGCCCAGTTGGAAACTGGGGGCGGCTTTGGGTGCTGGCGCGGTAGCGGCTGGTCTGGCTGGCGCTGCGACAGCGCCGATCTCGCTCCCTAGTTCCAAAGGCTTCGAGGCTGGGCGGGCCGCTGCTGTAGGCGCTGGGGCACGGGTCTGCGGAGCCGCAGCGGCAGGCTGGCCGCCGCCCACCATCTGGCGCACGGCGGAACGCGCCGCCGCCGCCGCTGCCGCCTGCTGCTGGGCCGCCTGCGGATTTGCCGGTCTCGCCTGTCCCGCTGGCGGCTGCGCTGGCGCTTGTGGCCTGCCGCCGCCTGGCGGGTTGTTCCCGTTCATCGCCATGCCAATTCCATCAATAGGGCCTGGGGGCAATCATAACCCATTATCCAGTCTCCCACTCTAAGGAAAGCAGCCTAACAGGGGGTTAACCTCGCCACTCTCCCAAGGCCGCTTTTTCCAGGAAATCAGCGAAATGGGCCACGGCATCCTTGTTTTCGAACAGAACGCCCTTGGCGGCCAAAATCCGCTCGCGCATCTGGGCGCGCCAATCTCGATCCTTTGCCAGTTTTAGGGCCAGTTCCACATAATGGTCGGCGTCAGCGGCGATCAAGTCGTCGATGCCCATCATTTTATAGAATTGCGCGGTCACGCGCCCGCGCATGAAGGCCGAGGGCAAGGTGACGATAGGACTGCCATAGGCGAAGGCTTCCAGGCTGGAATTGCCGCCCGAGAAATGGAAGGTGTCGAGCAGCGCGTCGGCAGTGGCGCACAGGCCCAGGAATTCCTGATATTTCAGCGGATCGACGAAATGAACCCGCTTGAAAAGGCCGCCCAGCTCGCGCTCCAGATTTTGGCTAAGCCGCTTGGTCAGGAACGGATTGGCGTTGATGAATACGACTATGCCGTCCGTGTCGCGCTCCAGAATGCGCTTCAAGGCTTGGCGGAATTCTGGATGCACCTTGAAAGGCGTTTGCGCGCACACGTACAGCCGCTTGTCTTCGGGCAGCTTCAGCGCTTTGCGGTCGGCCAGTTCGTCTTGCGCCAATTTGGGATGCTGATAGCAGCAGGGCGGCAAGGGCAAACGGGCCAGCTTTTCCGTGTAATGCGATTCGTTGCCGGGGGGATCGAGATAATCGGTCGAAACGAAATAATCCATATTGGGAATGCCCGTAGTGTCGGGATGCCCCCAGGCCACCACCTGCACCGGAGCCAAGCGCGAGAAGGCCATGAAGTAGGTGTGATAGGACATGCCGATGTCGGGGAAGAACAGAATGTCCAAACGCTCGGCTGCGATGCGCTGCAACTGTTCACCCGGCCGCAACGGAAGACGAACCACCCGGTCGGCCTTTTCGTCGATCTCGCGGGTCAGGTTGGGGCTTTGATGATAGAAGCGGAAAATCACCAGTTCGAAACGGCTGCGCGGCAGATTGGCCAAAAGGCCAGCGAACAATTTTCCGATCGTGTGCGTGGGTTCCAAAAAGGCCGACAGCACGCCCAGCCGGATTCGCTTGCGAGGCTGGGGCCATTTTCCGGCGGCCAGATGCGGCGCCGTCCAGGTCAGTTCCTGGCAGGCCTTGGTAAAGAAGCGTCCCAGGGTTTCTTGCAGGGGGCGGTCGTCAAGCCCCGGATAGGCCTGATAGAAATTGGTCAGATTGACGCTGCTGTAAGGGTCCTTGATTTCGGCATTCGCCGCTTCCAAGGCCTGGATGGCTTCAACCTGATGCTGGCGCCATTCGCTTGCCTGTTCCATCGTGTCGTAAACGACCGGGCAGAGAAGCGCCATTTCCACCCGATAGCCCGCATCCTCCTTGATCGCCAGCCCCCGCTGATAGCAATCCTTGGCTTCCTCGACCCGCCCCATATTCTGCAACAAATTCCCCAGCGCGGCATGCAGCACCGGCAGTTTGGGCAATATCTCGATTCCGTGGCGGAAAGCGGCCTCGGATTCGGTGAATTTGCTTTTGTTTTGCAGCAAAATCCCCAGATTCAGATAGGCTTCGCCCAGATCTGGCTTGATCTCGATGACTTCGAAATAGCAGTCGGCGGCGCTTTTGAAATCGCCGCGCGCCAAAAAGGCCGTGCCCAGATTAAGCAGAACCTCCGGGGAATCCGGTTTCAGCTTGCGGGCGCGCTGATAGCTGACGACAGCCTCGTCCACGCGGCCCAGCAACGACAGCGCGTTGCCCAGATTATTGTGCGGCTCGACCAAATCGGGGCCAAGTGCCGCCGCCTTGCGCAAGGTGCGTTCGGCATCCACGGCGCGGCCCTGGCGCATCATGGCGTTGCCCAGATTGTTGAAGGCGCGCGCCGATTTTGGATGCGCCTTGCAATGGCGCAAGAACACCTCTTCGGCTTCGGAAAAGCGCGACTGGCGCAGCAGAATGGCACCCAGATTCGAATAGGCTTCTTCCAGCCCGGCATCCAGCGCCAAGGCTTTCGAAAAGGCCGCCATGGCGTCTTCGTCATCGCCGCGCGCATGCAAGGCCTCGCCCAAACCCATCCAGGCGGCGGCGGAATCGGCGGTATTTTCGGTTAGCGCCCGCCACTGGGCCAAGGTGCGCCCCACCGGTTTTTCGACCAGCGGCTTGCGTCTGGCCAGTTCGGGATCAAGCCCGGTGGCCCTGGCGATCAGATGTTTGCCCAGTTGCTCCTTGCCGACTCGCTGGGCCATGACCCCCAGGAACCACAAGGCTTCCGGCTGATGAATGCGCGCCAGCAGCCAAGGGCGCAGCAGCAGACGAACCAGCAGGCGAAAGAACAGGCTGAATTTCTTGCGGGTGACGCCCGCTTCCATGATGCCCGAGGACCATCCCGCCCCCGGCCCCATGCCGTCGCCCAGCCCCAGCGTCAGGGTGGCGGTGGGAGCGGAACGTTCGATCCTGGCGTGAAAGTCTGATTCACCCAGATCGATCTCGGCGACCGATTTCTTGCGGCTGGCCGCCGCCCGGCGCTGCTGACGATTCATGACCCATCCCCATAATGACCTGCCAATCCCTTAGCACTCCCCGCAAGCAAGGTGAAGCGCTGCAACGAAAAAGGGCCGCGTCTTTCGACACGGCCCCCTTCTTCATCCAAAACGGTCTGGCTTATTGCAGCGCCATCAGCAAGGAACAGGCCTTGGCGGTGCTAAGCGCGTTATAGGTATTGCTGGCCGCCACGAAGCAGGTGCCTGCCGTGGTGCCGGTTCCGGCAACCGCGCCGTGGATCGACCCGGTTGTGGGGGCTGAATCGTCATATTTGCGCTCGATCTCGGCGGCTTGACGAGGCGTTAAAGGATCGCCGGTCATAGCGCCCGCGGTGCCCAACTGGAAGCGCGCCCAAATACTGGTATCCGCCACATCGGTGCCCTGAATGATGGTATAGAAGGTATTGGCGATGCGGCCCGGCATGATGCCGCCGCTGGCCGCCGCCTGCGCCGTATTGGCCGCCGAATTCAGCGAAACGCCCGAGACCAGATTGGCCGCCGCCAAATGCGCCCAGGCATTCAAATTCTCGCCAGCGATGGCATTTGCCCCAAAAGTGGCTCCCGCAGCAGCCGCAGCCCCGATCGTTCCGTCGCCATTGCCATCCTGAACGCCGGTGGCGCGGATGGTGGTGTTGGCGGCGTTGTAATCGCCCGGCATGGCGTTGTAGCGGTCCTGGAAACCGTTGGTGGCCGCCTTGATGGCGTCCCACTGTGTCACAACGGCCTTCAGCCTTGTGCTGTCGATCAGTTCCTGGCCCTTCAGCACGCCGCCGATCAGCAGGCCGATGATGACCAACACGATCGACATTTCGATCAGGGTGAAGCCTTCTTCCCCATCGGCGCTTTCAAGGCGGGCGCTGATCGCGCGTTCCTTCTGAACCAGCCAATCTCTTAACATGCCAAACATGCCCCGATCCTTCCTTGTGACTTGGCCCCGCACGGGCCTGATCTTAACCATTGCCAGGGTCATTCAACACCTGGAGCAATTAACAATATCTTATAAGGGTGGTGAAATAGCTGCTTATTTTACGATTTGAGGGGTGATTCAGGCAAAATACCCCTATTTTTTTCCAGCCATTCCGAGGGCGAGCAGCCCGCATGCTTTTTAAACACCCGGTGGAAAGACGGCAGGGCGTTGAAGCCCGAGGCGAAGGCGATCTGCGTAATTTGTTGATCTGTTGATAATAAAAGTCGCTGCGCTTCCTCGACCCGCAATTCGTTCAGCACATCGATCAAGGACTTGCCGAAACCCTGATTGATCACCTTCGATAAACGATGCTCGGGCACGCCCAGCGCCCTGGCCATGCTTTGGCGGTGGAAATTCTCCTTAAGCTGCGGCCGCTCGTGGTCCAGGTAGCGGCGAATCCGTTCCAGCAGCGCCAGATCGTCGTCGCCCAGCGGCAAGGGGGCCGGGGGCGGCTGGTCGGCACAAGGCAAAGGCGGCGTCTCGGCCAGGAAGGAGGGGGCCGCCGTCTCGCTGGCATGCAGGGCGAACTGGCTCGATTCGGGAAAAATGCGAAACATCATGCTGGTCGCCAGATAAATGAAGCCTAAGCCCAGGGTGATGCGGGCAAAAAGCGACTCGTCTTGGCTGATCAGGTTGGCATGACCGGCCAGCACCGCCCCCAGCACGGCCAGATTGACGATCACGAGGCCCAGCACCAACCCTCGGCGCTCCTTGCCCTGGGGCTTGGCCTCGGCTTGGCGCAATTTCACTTCGGCCAGCGCCATCATGGCCAGCAGGATGGTCCCGCCCGCCAACACCTGCCAAAGCTGGGCCGCCGCCTGGGCTTCCACGCACAGGCTGGCCAGACAGGCATCGTCCATGGGGGCCACGCTCCCCCAATAAAGCAGCGGAGCGCCCGCCAGCGGCGCCAAAAGGATGGCGAATTGGCGCTTGTCGGGAAGGTGGGCTTCCAGCATCTGCCCGGCCAGCAGATAACTAAGGGCGGGCATGGCCCCCGCCAGGGCCGCCATCAGTCCTAGCGGCCAGGAAGGCGCGTCGTCGGGCCACAGAGGCAGGCCGAAACCGGCGGCGACGGCCAGAAAGAACAGACCGGCCAACAGGCGGCGCATTCTGTCGCCCCCGCATCCGGCCAGATAGGCCAGCAGCAACACGCACTGGATCAGCCCCATCAATTGAAAGGCCTGGGTCAGCGACAGCAAGGGATCGG
Source organism: Alphaproteobacteria bacterium (assembly GCA_015231795.1). Classification (NCBI taxonomy): domain Bacteria; kingdom Pseudomonadati; phylum Pseudomonadota; class Alphaproteobacteria; species Alphaproteobacteria bacterium. The sequence continues at coordinate 699,694 of JADGAX010000001.1, forward strand.
TCATCATGGTTGGCCGCCCTCGCCCAAGCGCTGCCATTTGCGGATGCTTTTTTCCATCCCCACCATTTCCTCGGGCGTCAGATGCTTGGCGTCGGTGGCCATGATGGCGACCAGCAGTGCGATGGCCGCCTCGCGCTCGCCCAGATCGGCCAGGGCGTAGGCGGGCATGGCCCGCGTCCAGGGCGGCAGGTCGGGAATGGGCAGGCCAGCCAGTTCGCGCGCCACTTCAAGCGCCAGGCTGTTATCCTTCATGCGGTGGCGGGCCAGATAAACCGCATGGGCCAGCCAGCGCCAATTGCGGGCGTAATCCTTGGCGGCATGGGCGCGCAGATAGGCCACCACATGGCGCACGTCCTGGCGCTTAGGCGTTATGCCGTAATATTGGGCGGCGATCACCGCCACGTAATCCGACAGAGGATCAAGCCCATCCAGCGCCAGGAACCAACCATACAGCCGCTGATAATCGTAATCGGCCAGCGGCGTCACCTGCCCGCCGGTGTCGCCGAAATTCTGCAAATGCAGGCCCAGCGCGCGGAACAGGAACTGATCGTCGCCCATGGCGGCCAGCTTCAGGGACAAGGCGGGCGGCGGCGGCGGGGTGATTTCCTCGTTGGCATGCATGCCCCTGCCCCACGCCCAAACAAGAAGCTGCGCCGCCAACGTCGCCAGCAAGGCCCAGGTGGCCGGGTGCGGCAAGCGAGCCAGCATGTCAGAACCTTTTGCGGCGCAGGTCGAAAACAGACGCCAGCAGCAGCATCGGCACGTAGACCGCCGTCTGGGCCAGCAGGAACAAGATAGTTTCCAGCGGCGGCGGGCCATGGACCAGCCAGACCGATTGCGAATAGAGGTCAAGCCTGGGCAGCAGCAGCGACAAAATTTTCAAAAGAAAGCGGACCAGCAGGCCCAACGTCTCGCTTTGCGTCTCGTTTTCCAGAACGCGGGATTCGGCCAGCGAGACGAACACGCTCATCAGACGCGCCAGAATGTAAATGCCGCCCGACAGCAAGGCCGCCGCCACCGCCGTTTCAAGCGCCAAGGCGGCGAACAGGCCAAGCGCCGCCACGATGGCCGCTTCCATGGCCAGCGACAAGGTCCAGACGGCCAGCCCCGCCCAGCCGGGATGAAAGAAAGACAGGCCCAGCCCCATCGGTATCGCCAGCAACACGGCAACCGACGCCAGGCCCAATCCATAGGCGGCCACGAAACCCGTTCTTGAAATCGGACGGGCCAGCAGGGTTTCCAATTCGCGGTTTTCGGCCATGCGCCGCACATGGAAGGCCACGAAAATCAGGATGCCCGCCACCAGGATGCTGCGCCCGCTGCCCGCCGCCACCGGCAAGGACAATTCGCGCCCTTCGGCCAGGGCGGCCTTGCCCAGCGCGCCCGCCACGGCATAGACCAGCGCCGTCAACCCCAGAAGGGTGACGAACAGGCGGTCGCGAAGTGCGGTCAGAAGAACATAGCGCAGGGTTGCGGACATTGGTTCTCACCCTTCTCCTTGAAAAGGTGACCCTGCGGCGTCAGAAGGTCAAGGGGCGCGGGTCGCGGGTATATTTCTGGTAAAGATCACGATCGGCCGGGCTGACCGACTTTTCGGGGGCCTTGATCACGCTGGCCCGGATCAGGACCACCAGTTCGGTCACCGCCACCGAATCGGCCTGCGCCTTGAACAGATTGCCCAGCAGCGGAATGTCCTGGGCACCGGGAATGCCCTGCGTGTCCTTCTGGATGCGCTCTTGCATCAGGCCACCCATGATGATGGTGCGCCCGGTTGGAATGGTGACCACCGAATCCATCTCGCGCACTTCGACCACCGGCACCGCCGAGGTGATGGTCGATCCCGCCGCCGCCGCCTGCAAATCGACAGCCGGATCGTTGACCCTTCTGGCGATGCGCGAAATGGTGGGGCGCAAGCCCAACGCAATCTCGTCGGTATCCAGATTGACCGAGGGCTGCACCGTCATCACCAGACCGATCGGCACGGTGTTCATGGTGCTGGTGTAGTTGGTCGAGCTGACGCCGTTGTTGACCGTGGTTTGAATTTCCGTGCGGAAATAAACCTCGTTTTCGGCCACCTTCAGCACCGCCGTCTGATTGTTCATCACGGTCAGGCGCGGACTGGACAACGTGCGCACGGTGCCGAATTCCTTGATCAGCGACACCAAGGCCCCGATATCCTGGTTCAGATAGCCCAGCGTCATGACGCCGGTCGCCGCAGAGGAAAACGTGGTAAAGGGCGGGCCGGTGGTCGGCAAGGTGGTGGTGGTGGTGCCCGAGGCGTTCGTGCTGGAAATGCCCAGCGGCGCCGCGAAATTGATGTTGCGGTCGGTCAGCGAACGCCAATTGATGCCGGTCTTGAAGGCGTCGGCCAGCGTGACCTCGACCACCTTGGCCTCGATCAGCACCTGCGTGCTGATGGCGGCCTTGACCTGATCCAGATAGGCCTTGACCAGCTTTTGCTGGCGCGAATTTCCGAAGATGGTGACAAGGCCCGCCTGCTTGTTCACGCTGTGATAGCTGAGCGTGGGCGACGTATAGGCGGCCGAAGCCGAAGCCGCCTGGGCGCTGGCGCCGGAAGATGGGTCGGTGGCTGCGCCGGCGGCGGCTGGTTGAGCGCCATCATTGGTGGCCTGATTGACGGCATTGGTGGTGGCAGCCGCCACGCCCTGGGCCGCCGCCGCCGGATTGGCGACGTTCTGCGCCTTCAAAGACATTTGCGAACCGGAGGTCTGCGATGCCCCTTGCTGGCTGGCGCCATTGGGATTGGCGGCGGGCTGCGCCGACGTCGCGTTCGGATTGACCTTGCCTAACTGGGATTGCGACAAGGTGGGCTGATTGCGCGGATCGGAATTTTGCAAGATCTGCTTGATGTTGTCGCCCACCTCTTTCCAAAGATCGGCTTCCGACGAACCATCGACCGAACTGGACGAGGAATTGCCGCCCGCAGCACTGCCGCCCGAGACGGCGGCGAAGACGTCGGTATTGGTTTCAACTTTGCTCGCACTTTTGCGAATCAGGTTGATCGCATCCAGGCGGTAATTCACCTGATACATGGTGTCCAGCTCGACCCTGAGAACATTGTTCTTCAGGCTGTAGCGCAATCCGGCCAGTTCTGCGATGCGGTCGATCACCTGGGGGAACGGGCGCTCATGCGCCGAAAAGATGATGCCGCCAGATACGTTGGGATCAAGTTCAAGATCGACCGACGCCTTGCGGGTCAGTTCCATCAGAACGTCTTTTAAGGGGACGCTGTCGTTCACCTCGATCGAGACCAGACGGGTCTCCAGCGAATTGGGCGGCGCGGGAGCGGCCAGCACGGGCTGAAGATCGGGAATCGGCGGCGCTTCCTTGGGCTTGGCCTCGGGCGGGCGGCGATCCTTCAGCGCCTCGTAATCATCCTTGGACAGGCCAGCGGCGCGGTCGTATTTCAGGTCCTTGTCGTTGCAGCTGGACAGGGAAAGCACAGCCATAAGGGCGGCAAGGACGACCAGTCCCCGCCCGGCTCTGCGTCGCAAGTCCTTCAACTGTCCGTCCCGATTACCCACCGTCTCCAAATCCCGGATACCCGTTGCACCCCAGGGCAGGCATCTTTGCCCCTGCTTATAGCTCTTCCAATCCAACTCACAATATATAGGGCTTTTTTGGGTTTGCATCAACGAGATATTGTTGGCCGCGACTCGGCGGATTTCCTGGGTTTAGCGTATTACGGGCAGAACGGCCAAGGTCAGGAACAGGGCCGCCGCCAGGGCGGGACCAAAGGGGAACACCTTGTTCCCGGTCGCCAGCCGCCAAATCAATCCGAAAGCAACCCCCAAAAGGCCGGCCAGCAGCAAGAAGGTCGGCAGGGCCGCCAGCCCCAGCCAAAGACCAGCCACGCCCAGGAATTTCACGTCTCCCATCCCCAGGCCATGACGCTTCTTGAGGGCCAAATAGGCGAAGCGCAGCAGCAATCCCACGCCCAAACCCAGCCCCCCGCCCAGAATCATGTCTTGCCATTCGGCCTGGGTCGATGCCTGCCAGCCCAAGGCCAGCAGCGCCAAGCCGCCTTGAATGGGATCGGGCAGAATGCGCATCTCGAGATCACTAACGACCAGCACGACCAGCCCCGCCCCCAGAAAGGCCAGACACACGGCGGCCCATAAATTGGGGGCTAGCGCCAAGGCGGCCAGGAACAAGGCGGTGACCGCCAGTTCTATCCAAAGATAGCGGGAAGAGACCGGCGCCTTGCAATGACGGCAGCGGCCCTTGGCCAGCAGCCAGGAAAGAACGGGAATCAGATCGCGCGCGCCCAACGTGGCGGCGCAAGAAGGACAGCGCGAGCGGTCGAAGATCACCGGCTGGCGCCTGGGCAGGCGATAGGACAACGCCCCGGCCAGACTGCCCGTCGCCAAACCGTAAAGCGCGAAGACGATGTAAAGCAGGGGCGCCGGAACGCTCTCCAATATCAACGGTCCTGAAGCTGGCGCGCCTCGGGTCCGGGCAGGGCCGCGGTCTGGGTGCTTTCGACGGCAGGAACGCCACTTTCCAGCAGGCGGGCCAGAAAGCTCGATCCTTTGAAATCGCCGATCGGCAGCAAGAACAGCGCGATGACGGCGGCCAGCGCCGCTTCCGCCGCCAAGGCGGCCCACAAGACGCGCCTTGTCGTGGTTCTGTCCAGAATGGAAACGGGCGAGAACAACAGATCCTTGGAATCGGCGATTGCGTCCTCGACATGCGAGCGCTCGACGCGCGGCGCCGTCTCGGAATAAGCCACCAGCAGGGCCTTTTCGCTTAAGATGTTCAGCAAGCGCGGAATGCCGCGGCTGGATTTGGCCATCAGGGCCAAAGCCCCTTTCGAGAACAGTTCGCGCCGATTGCCCTTGCGCCTGGTGCAAGACAGGCGGTGGCGCACATATTGCTCGGCCTCGGCGCTGGTCAGCTTGCGCGTATAGAAACTATGCACGACCCGCTGATTGAGCTGGCGCAATTCATAGCGCTTCAGCAGGGCATCCAGTTCGGGCTGGCCGAACAGCACGATCTGCAGCAGCTTGTCGTGTTCGGTTTCCAAGTTCGACAGCAGACGCAGGGATTCCAAACCTTCGACGCCCAGCGCCTGCGCCTCGTCGACGATCAAGATGGGCATATGGCCCTGGGCATGCTTTTCCAGCAGAAAATGGCGCAGCGCCTCGTAGGCGCTTTCGCGCGAGCCGGGCTGAACGCCGAATTCCGTGCAGACCGTATCGACCAGACGTTCCTCGTCGCGCTCGGGCGCGTTGATGTAGGCCAGCGGCTGCACATCGTTCAGCGCATGCAAAAGGATGCGGCACAACATCGTCTTGCCGGTGCCGATGTCGCCCACCACCTTGATCACGCCCGCCTGCTGCTTGAGCGCATAGACCACCGCCTGCGCAATGCCGGTGTGTTCGGCCGTGTGCATGTACAGTTCAGGGTTCGGGGTTAGCGTGAACGGCTTTTCGACCAATCCGAAATGGGCCAGATAGGGCATGCGTCACCTCGTCCTTAGATAGCTGAGCCGTTCCTTGACCTGTCCCACCGGCATGGGCAGCGCCGCAACGCTTCCCCTGGCGGCCAGATTGAGAACGGTTTCGTAGGAATTTGCCGCTTCAGAAGACATGCCGGCTCGGTCTTGCATGACGGCCAGATTGAAGCGGTACAAAAGATTTTCGGGCGCCAACTGAACCGCCAGCCCCAGATAGCGGATGGCGGCGGAAAGATCGCCCGACTGGGCGTAAAGATTGGCCATCTGGGCGGGAATGGGGCTGAAGCCCGGATTGTCCTGCTGCAGCATTTCAAGCTGGCGCAGCGCGTCCCTGGGATCTTCCGATCCGTACAGAGACATCAGATTGGCCAACACCTCGCGATTGCCGGGGCTGATCGCCAGGGCCTGTTGGTACAGGCCGCGCGCCTCGCCCATTTGGCCCAGCTTGTGAAGGGCCGCGGCGCGTCCCATCAGGGCCGACAGGTTCTTAGGCTCGCGCTTCAGGACTTCGCCGTAAAGAATGGCAGCCCCCTCGAACTGGCCGGACATCAAGCGCGCATATGCCATCTCGGAGTCTTCGCGCACTTGGCTGGAACTTGTGCCCACGCGCACCATGTCAAGCTTGGTGTCGCCGCCGGGAACGACCACGCTGGGCGTGCCCGAAGCCTTGCGCACGTCGATTTGGGGCGTTACGGCGCCCTGCGCCTTGCGGGCGCGCACATCAGCCAACAGGCCGGGCAGATCGACAGCCGCTTTGTCGGCGATGTCTTTTTCCTGGGTCGTGCGGCGACCGGCCTCGGCGACCACCCGGTCAACGGCGGCGTCGGCATCGCTGACGGCAGGCGACGACGGAATGTATTTGGGCACTCCAACCGGAGCCGCAGGCGGCTGAGCGGCAGCCTCGGGGGCGGGAGCATCCTGCTTGGGTTCTTCGACCTTGGCCGGTTCGGCAGGGGCTTCGACGGGCGCTTCGACCGGCGCTTCGACGGGGGGCTTGGGTGCTTGTGCGAGTTGGCGGGGCTTGCGCGGCGGCGGCGGCTGACGGGCGGGTTCTTCTCCCATCAACTCCTCATAGATCGCCAGCGTGTCGTCGCCGAAATAGTAAAGGGCGCCCAGCGTGCCGCCCAATGACGTCACCAACACGATCAACGCGATGCGGAAGGGACGCGGGCTGGGACGCCCCATGCTTTCGCTAAGGCGGACGCGCCCACCCAGGCTGCCCAGACGCTTCAAGCCATCCATGTCGAAACGGCGCTTGGCGGGAACGCCGTCCAACTCAGGTTCGGACGCGGGCGCAACATACCGATTGAGATCGGCAACTCCGTGCCCGGCGCTGGAAGCGGCGGCGGCCAGGGCTTGCCACATGGCCGAATGAGCGGCGGGCCTGCGGGAAAGGGCCGGATTTCTTGGGGTGGGCGGTTGGGGCTGGGATTGCGGGCGCGAAGAGTATGAAGGCTGGGCGAAAGAAGCCTGGGACCCCGGCAAAACGCCAGCCGAACGGTGCCGGGCCTTATTGGCCTCGGCAGCTTTCGCCAGCGCTTTGAAGAGAACACTCATCGGTCCCAGAACCCGCTACACATAATATGTCGACGATCCTGCCTAACAGGCATGCGGCTAAGATTCGGTTAATTCTAGAAAAGCCCGGAATTAGGCGTTTTTTCGTCTTTGCACGGACCAGCGGGTTAACGCCAGGAGAACGTTCATTTCCAATGGGTTGAAGGATATCTCCCACAATAGGAGGGAGGCATTGCCGGATCGGGCGCGACATTTTGTGGTTTGTGAAGAAAAGGACGACTCGGCGAATTCTATCTCCGAGTCGCGGCAATTTCAGGTATTCGCAAAGCGAAACCTGGCAAATTACTTAGTGTAAAACAAGTATTCGCGGGCGCCGGTCCATGGCGCCGCCCCTTCCGCATGCGCCCTTGACACCCCCGCCCAGGCAGGTAGGTTTCTTGGAAGCAGACTGGCCGGGAGCGCAAGTGGCTTATTTTCTTCAGCAATTGATAAATGGCGTCACGCTGGGGGCCATCTATGGCTTGATCGCCATCGGCTACACCATGGTTTACGGCATCATCGGCATGATCAATTTCGCCCATGGCGAAATCTATATGATCGGCGCCTTCATCTCGCTGATCGCCTTCCTGGTTCTGGGGGCCATGGGCGTCACCTATGTGCCGCTGGCCCTGTTCCTGGTGCTGATCCTGGCCATGGGGTTCACGGCCCTGTGGGGCTGGGCCGTCGAGCGGCTGGCCTATCGCCCGCTTCGGGGATCGTTTCGCCTAGCGCCGCTGATCACCGCCATCGGCATGTCGATCCTGCTGGGCAACATGGTGCAAATTCTGCAAGGTGCTCGGGTGAAGACCTTGCCGCCCACCGTGCCGGGCGGCTTGATTCTGATGGAGGCTGACAGCTTCGCTGTGCGCCTGTCCTTCTTGCAAATCGTCATCGTAGCACTGACCGTGGTGCTGATGATCGGCTTTACCTGGCTGATCAAGAACACCAGCCTGGGCCGCGCCCAGCGGGCCTGCGAGCAGGACATGACCATGGCCGCGCTGATCGGCGTGAATGTGGACCGCACCATCTCGGCCACCTTCGTGATCGGCGCCGCCCTGGCCGCCGTGGCCGGACTGATGGTGACGCTTTATTACGGCGTGATCGATTTCTATATCGGCTTTCTGGCGGGCATCAAGGCCTTCACGGCCGCCGTGCTGGGCGGCATCGGGTCCTTGCCGGGCGCCATGCTGGGCGGCCTGCTGATCGGCCTGATCGAGGCCTTTTGGTCGGGTTATTTCACCACCGAATACAAGGACGTCGCCGCCTTCTCGATCCTGGTTCTGGTGCTGATCTTCCGCCCCACCGGCCTGTTGGGCCGCCCCGAAATCGAAAAGGTGTAAGCCGCGATGGCCCGCCTTCCCTTCCTTCTGAAAGACGCTGGGCTGGCCGCCCTGATCGCCTTCGGCCTGGCCCTGCCGCTGGCTGGTTTCCGCCTGCCCGACGGCGCTGCCGGCACCAACCTCGGCTTTCGCTTCGATTGGGTCGGAGCCGCTGCCGTCATCGTCTTCGCCGGTCGTCTTTTCATGGGCCTTGCAAGGCCCTTTTTCATGGCTGCTGCCCAGGGTCTGGCGCCAAAATTCAGCGCCGTCACCCGCCGCCTGTCCTGGAGCGGCTATTTGCTGGCGGGCGTCGCCCTGGTTCTTCCCCTGCTGCCTTTCGCCGACCGCAATCTGATCGACAAGGCCACCTTGATCCTGATTTACGTCATGCTGGGCTGGGGGTTGAACATCGTGGTCGGTCTGGCTGGCCTGCTCGATCTGGGCTATGTCGCCTTCTATGCGGTTGGGGCCTATTCCTACGCGCTGCTCAGTCTGAATTTCGGCCTGTCCTTTTGGATATGCCTGCCGCTGGCCGGGCTGTTCGCGGCCCTGTTCGGCATTCTGCTGGGCTTTCCGGTGCTGCGCCTGCGCGGCGACTATCTGGCCATCGTGACGCTGGGATTCGGCGAAATCATCCGCGTCATTCTGTTGAACTGGCAGGATTTCACCGGCGGCCCCAACGGCATTTCATCGATCCAGCGCCCATCCTTCTTCGGCTTTCCTTTCACCGCCGAACCGCAGGAGGGAATCACCGCCTTCCACGAATTGTTCTCGCTCGACTATTCCAGCTTCCATCGCGTGGTGTTCCTTTACTACCTGATCTTGCTGTTGGCGCTGGCCACCAACCTGTTCACCATCCGCATCCGCAAATTGCCGCTGGGCCGGGCCTGGGAGGCATTGCGCGAAGACGAAATCGCCTGCAAGGCGCTGGGCATCAACCCGACCATGGTGAAATTGTCCGCCTTCGCGCTGGGCGCCATGTTCGCGGGCTTCGCGGGATCGTTCTTCGCCACCCGCCAGGGCTTCATCAGCCCCGACAGCTTTTCCTTCATCGAATCGGCGCTGATCCTGGCCATCGCGGTGCTGGGCGGCAAGGGCAGTCAGATGGGCGTCGCCTTCGCCGCCATTCTTTTGATCGGCATTCCAGAATGGTTCCGGGAATTGGCGCAATACCGCATGCTGGCCTTCGGCTGCGCCATGGTGATGATCATGGTCTGGCGGCCCGAAGGCTTGATGAGCAAACGCGATCCCACGGTCCGACTGAAGGGGGAAAAGCCATGACGGCGCCCCTGCTGGCCGTCGATCATCTGACCATGCGCTTCGGCGGCTTGGTCGCCATCGGCGATCTGTCCTTCGAAGCCAGGCACAGGGAAATCACCGCCATCATCGGCCCTAACGGCGCTGGCAAAACCACCGTCTTCAACTGCCTGACCGGATTCTATCGCCCCAGTTCTGGCATGCTGCGCCTGTCGCACCGAAGTGGCAAACGCTTCCTGCTCGAGCGCCTCGACGGGCACATGATCACCAGAACCGCCCGCGTGGCGCGCACTTTCCAGAACATCCGCCTGTTCGCCAACATGACGGTGTTGGAAAATCTGATGGTGGCCCAACACACGGCCTTGATGAAAGCCTCGCTGTTCACGCTGGGCGGCTTGTTCGGCCTGCCCGGTTACCGCAAGGCGGAAAGAAACGCGCTGGACTTGGCGCGCCACTGGCTGGACAAGGTGGGATTGATCGCCAAGGCCGACGAAGCCGCGAACGCCCTGCCCTATGGCGACCAGCGTCGGTTGGAAATCGCCAGGGCCATGTGCACGGGGCCTGAGCTTCTGTGCCTCGACGAACCGGCGGCGGGCCTTAATCCCAAAGAGTCGGCCGATCTCAATCAGCTGTTGCTGTCGATCAAGCGCGAAGAGGAGATCGGCATCCTTTTGATCGAGCACGACATGAGCGTGGTGATGGGCATTTCCGACCATGTGGTGGTGCTGGATTACGGACGCAAGATCGCCGAAGGCCCGCCCGCCCATGTGCGCGCCGACAAGGCCGTCATCCGCGCCTATTTGGGCGAGGCCGAGGATGCGGAGGAAAGCGCATGTTGAGCGTTTCCCAGGCCCACACCCATTATGGGCGCATCGAAGCATTGAAAGGTGTCGATCTCGAGGTGGGAACGGGTGAGATCGTCACCCTGATCGGCGCCAACGGCGCCGGCAAGACGACACTGCTTTTGACCCTGTGCGCCAATCCGCGCGCCAGTTCGGGAAGCATCCGTTTCGAAGGCCAGGACATCACGCAACTGCCCACCTTCGAGATCGTGCGCAAGGGCATCGCCATAGCGCCCGAAGGGCGGCGCATCTTTGCGCGCATGTCGGTGCTCGAGAATTTGAAGATGGGGGCGGTCACCGCCAAGCCCGAACATTTCGACGAGGATCTGGCCAAGGTGCTGGGCCTGTTCCCGCGCCTTCAAGAAAGGCTGGACCAGCGAGGCGGCACGCTGTCGGGCGGCGAGCAGCAGATGCTGGCCATCGGCAGGGCCTTGATGGCGCGCCCGAAATTGTTGCTGCTGGACGAGCCTTCGCTGGGATTGGCGCCCCTGGTCGTGCGCCAGATTTTCGAGATCGTGGCCGAGATCAGACGCCAGGGCGTCACCGTTTTCCTGGTCGAGCAGAACGCCTATCACGCGCTGAAACTGGCTGATCGCGGCTATGTGATGGTGAACGGCAAGATCACGTTGTCGGGCAGCGGGCAGGAACTGTTGGCCAATCCGGAAATCAAGAAAGCCTATCTGGAAGGAGGCCATGCATGATCACCTTCCAAGACCTCATGGGCACCAGCCTCGGCGTGTTTCTCGGCATCACCGTCGTTTTTGCGGGCGGTTGCGCCATCATGACCGGGCATGCGTTGGGGCGCAATTGGCGGCCGATCTGGCAATGTCTGGTCTATGCGCCCTTGCTGGGGATGGGAGCGCGCTTTCTGATCTACGCCCTGTTCCAGGGCGAGTTGTTGTCGCTGTCGGGCTATCTGATCGACACCATCTTGTTGACCATTTTCACGCTGACGGCCTATCGCACCGCCCTGGCGGCCCTGATGGTGCGCCAGTACCCATGGCTTTACGAGCGGGTCGGCGTTTTCGGCTGGAGGCAAATCTCGTAAAGTAACCACATGATGAGTAAGATTCGCAGGACAACTTAAAATGGTTTATTCTTACGCACCATCTCGATCCACATTGGGAGACAAACGTATGACCAGCATCAAGACATCCCTGTTGGCCGCCAGCGCGATCATGGCCTTCTCGGCCCAGGCCGCCATGGCCGACATCACCATTTCCACCGTCGGCCCGATGACCGGCCAATATGCCGCTTTCGGCGAACAGATGAAGCGCGGCGCCGAAATGGCGGTCGAAGACATCAACGCCAAGGGCGGCGTGATGGGGCAAAAGCTGAAGCTGGAAGTGGGCGACGACGCTTGCGACCCCAAGCAGGCGGTGGCGGTCGCCAATCAGATGGCCGCCAAAAAGGTGGCGCTGGTGGCGGGTCATTTCTGCTCGGGGTCCTCGATCCCGGCCTCCGAAGTCTATAAGGAAGAAGGCATCCTGCAAATTTCGCCCGCCTCGACCAATCCCACCTTCACCGAGCGCGGCTTCGCCAACGTGTTCCGCACCTGCGGACGCGACGACCAGCAGGGCGGCACGGCAGCGGCCTATCTGGCCAAGAACTTCAAGGGCAAGAACATCGCCGTCATCCATGACAAGACCGCCTATGGCAAGGGCTTGGCCGACGAGACCAAAGCGGCGCTCAACAAGGCTGGCGTGAAGGAAGTTCTCTACGAAGCCATCTCGGCGGGCGAGAAGGACTATTCGGCGCTGGTCAGCAAGCTGAAGGAAGTGAAGGCCGACGTGATTTATCTGGGCGGCTATCACACCGAAGGCGGCCTGATCATCCGCCAAGCCAAGGAACAGGGGCTTAAGGCCGTTCTGGTCTCCGGCGACGCCTTGGTCACCGAGGAATTCTGGAAGATCACCGGCGACGCTGGCGAAGGCACCTTGATGACCTTCAGCCCCGATCCGGCCAAGGACCCGGCCAACAAGGATCTGGTCGCCAAGTTCCAGGCCAAGGGCTTCAAGCCCGAAGGCTATACGCTTTACACCTATGGCACCATCCAGGCCTGGGCGCAGGCGGTCGAGGCCAGCAAGGGCACCGACACCAAGAAGGTGGCGGCCGAGCTGAAGAAAAGCAAGTTCAAGACCGTGCTGGGCAATATCGGTTTCGACGCCAAGGGCGACGTGACCGCGCCCGGCTATGTCATGTATGTCTGGTCGAAGGGCACTTACGACTACAAGAAGTAAGCCCCCTCACGTCATGCCCGGACTTGATCCGGGCATCCACCTGGATCACCGGGTCAAGCCCAGTGATGACAGCAAGAAAGAACCCGGCGGCGCCATCCGCCGGGTTTTTTGTTGGGCACCCCGTCTTGACGGTTTGGATGGGAAACGCCATCCTTGATGGAACGATAGGAGTTCATCTCATGCCCAACCCAACTGCCGCTCAACTAACCCCAGAAGAGAAGCTGGCGCTGATCGGCAAGCTATGGGACAGCATGAACGATTCCGAGATGACGCTTACTACTGCCCAACAAGATGAACTGGATCGACGCCTTGCTTCGCTGGACCAGGACCTCAAACAGGCAGCGGATTGGCCCGGGCTTCGTGACGAACTCCTCAAGCGCCTGGCCTAATGCGACAAGTCGTTTTTGGGCCATCGGCAAAAAAGGAACTGATTGAAGCTCTCGACTGGTACAAGTCCCGCGCCCCGGAACTCGGGGAACGCTTCATCACCGAAATCGATACCGCAGTTGCGCGAATTTCCGAAGGTCCGTTAAGGTATCCCGTTGTTTACAAGGATCTAAGGCGCATCCGACTTCGCCACTTTCCCTACGGCCTGTTCTACCGCGTAACCGAATCCCAACTGTTTGTCATCGCCTGCTTCCACAGCAACCGCGATCCAAAACGTTGGAAAGAGCGGAATTGACAGTCAGCCATTCCCCATTTGCATCGGGCCACGGCGAAAGCGGCGAGTGGCAAGGCCAAGAAAAATGCCGTAAACAAGGCGCATGATCTGGCTTGTCCTTATCGCCACCACCGCCGCCCAGGCCCTGGCCACCTTGGCCATGCTGGCCATTCCCGTCATCGCGCCCACCATCGCCGCCGCCTTCGGCGTCGACGCATCGCTGATCGGCCTTCAGGTCAGCATCGTTTACGGCGGCGCCATGCTGACCTCGATCGTGGGCGGAACGCTGGACCGCAAATGGGGGGCGGTGCGTTCAAGCCAGGCGGCTTTGGGCTTCGGCGCGGCGGGTCTGTTGCTGGCCGTGCTGCCCTGGCTGGCAAGTCTGGCCCTGGGATCGCTGCTGATCGGCTTCGCCTATGGGCTGACCAATCCGGCGGCGGCGCATCTGCTGACCCGCTTCACGCCCGCCAAACGGCGCAACCTGATTTTCTCGATCAAGCAGGCCGCAGTGCCGCTGGGCGGCATGATGGCCGGATTGATCACGCCGCCCTTGACCGACGCCTTCGGCTGGCGCATCGCCTTCGCCGTCATAGCGCTGGGACTGGTCTTGCTGGCCGTCCTCTTGCAAAGCGGGCGCAAGGCATGGGATGGCGACCGCGAGCCGCATATCAAACTGCACGTCAATCCCTTTGCGGGGCTAAGCGTGGTCTGGCGAAACAAGCCGGTGCGTTGGCTGTCTTGGTGCGGATTTTTCTTCTCAGCCGTCCAGATGTGCGTCGCCAGCTTCCTGGTGACCTTCCTGGTCCATGAGATCGGCTTTGGCCTGATCGAGGCGGGCGTGGTCATGGCGCTCATGCAAACCGGCGGCGTTGCTGGCCGCATGAGCTGGGGCTGGCTGGCCGACCTGATCAAAAGCGGCTACAAGGTGCTGCTGATCATCGGCGTCATCGCCGTGCTGGCGTCGCTGGCGTCCGCCTTCCTGGTTCCCGGCACGCCCGACTGGTTCGTCAAACTGGTCTTCGTCACACTGGGTTTCACGGCCATTGGATGGAACGGCGTGTATCTGGCGGAAGTGGCGCGTCTGGTCCCCAGGGAACAGGTCAGCATCGCCACCGGCGGCACGCTGTTCTTCACCTTCATGGGCGTCTTCTTCGGCCCAGCTTTGTTCAGCTTGGTCTATGGCGCCACGCAAACCTATGCCGCCACCTATGCCGGACTGGGATTGGTGACCCTGGCCGGCATGACGATGGTGTGGAAATCCAAAAAAAGTTAGGCAGGAACCAAACCGCCGTCTTTCAGCCTGACGCGCCGGTCCATGCGCGCCGCCAGATCGGGATTGTGGGTGGCGATCAGCGCCGCCAAGCCCTGCTCGCGCACAAGGCTTAGCAGTTCCTGGAACACGATGTCGGCAGTGGCGGGATCGAGATTGCCGGTCGGCTCGTCGGCCAGCAGCAATTTCGGGCGATTGGCCAGCGCTCGGCAAATCGCCACCCGCTGTTGCTCGCCGCCGGAAAGCTGGCCCGGTCGGTGCGTCTCGCGCCCAGAAAGCCCCATGCGGCCCAGTAATTCGCGCGCCCTGGCACTTGCCTTCGACTTCGAGACGCCCGCGATCATCTGCGGCAACACCACATTCTCCAGCGCCGAAAATTCCGGCAGCAGATGGTGATACTGATAGACGAAGCCCATGGCTCTGCGCCGAATGGCGGTGCGCTTGTCGTCGTTCAACAGCGTCGCGTCCTGCCCCGCCAGCATCACCTGTCCCGCATCCGGCTTTTCCAAAAGCCCGGCGATATGCAGCAGCGTGGATTTGCCAGCGCCCGACGGCCCCACCATGGCGACGATCTCGCCGCTTTTCACTTCGATCTCGGCGCCCTTCAAAACCTGAAGATCGGCGCGTCCCTGATGGAACGAGCGCATGACGCCCGACAGTTTCAGCACCACCTCATTCATAGCGCAGCGCCTCGACCGGATCGAGCTTGGCGGCGCGCCAGGAAGGATAGATGGTGGCGGCGAAGGACAGGCCCAGCGCCATCAGCACCACTTGGACCACTTCGCCGAAATCGACCTTGGCTGGCAATTTCGACAGGAAATAGATTTCCGCCGAAAACAGATCGGTGCCGGTCAGGCTTTGCAGCAACTGGCGGATGCTTTCGATGTTGAGTGCGAAGGAAAGCCCCAATACCACGCCCAGAACGGTGCCGGTCACGCCGACGCTAGCGCCCGACAACAGAAAGATGCGCTGGATCATGCCCTGGGTCGCTCCCATGGTGCGCAGGATCGCGATGTCGCGTCCCTTGTCCTTGACCAGCATGATCAGGCTGGAAATGATGTTGAAGGCGGCGACCAGGATGATCAGCGTCAAAATCAGGAACATGACGTTGCGTTCCACCTGCACCGCGTTGAAGAAGCTGGAATTGGCCTGTTGCCAATCATAGACGCTGCCCGCATCGCCGATGCGCTCGGCCACCTGGGCGCGCACCTTGGGCACCAGATCGGGATTGCTGAGCACCACTTCCAGATGGGTGACCGCGTCCTTCTCCTTGGTCTGGAAGAATATCTGCGATTCTTCAAGCGGCATGAAGATGTAGGAGGAATCGTATTCGTACATGCCGACATTGAAGGTGGCGACGATGGGATAGGCGCGCATGCGGGGCACGGTGCCGAACGCCGTCACCTGTCCCTTGGGGGCGATCATGGTCAGCACGTCGCCCACCCCCAGGCCCAGCTTGGTGGCCAGTCGCGAGCCGATGACGACGCCCTCGTTGTTGTTGAAGGCGTTGATGTCGCCATTGAAGTTCTTGGCGATCACCTCGCGGCTGAGAAGATCGGCGCCGCGCACGCCGCGCACCAAAGCGCCCTGCGCATGGTTGCGCCCGGTCACCATCACTTGGCCTTCCAGCGTGGGCGAGACATGGACAATGCCATCGATGTTGCGGATCGAATCGGCTAGGCGGTCGTAATCGGTCAACTGATTGGCATAGCCGTAAACGCCCAGATGGCCGTTCAGCCCCAGGATGCGGCCCAGCAGTTCGGCGCGAAAGCCATTCATGACGGACATCACGATGATCAGCGTCGCCACGCCAAGGCCGATGCCCAGCAGCGAGAAACCCGCGATGACCGAGATGAATCCTTCCTGGCGGCGTGCGCGTAGATAGCGCATGGCCACCATGCGTTCGAAGGCGCCGAAGACCATTTTATCCCGCCAATCTTGCCAAAGCCGATTCGACCGACAATTCGTGCTTCTCGCCGGTGGCGCGATATTTCAGTTCGACCACGCCCGCCTTCAACCCCTTGGGTCCGGCCACCAATTGCCAGGGCAAGCCGATCAGGTCCATGTCGGCGAACTTGACGCCCGCGCGTTCGTCGCGGTCGTCATACAGCACTTCGATGCCCTTGCCGATCATGGTGCCGTACAGCTCGCCGCACACGCGGTCGCACTCGCCATCACCCACTTTCAGATTGACCAGACCCACGCGGAAGGGCGCCACGCTTTCCGGCCAGATGATGCCAGCCTCGTCGTGATGCGCCTCGATGATGGCGCCCACCAAGCGCGACACGCCGATGCCGTAGGACCCCATTTCGATGGTGATGTTCTCGCCGCCGGGACCCTGCACCATCGCCCCCAGAGCGGCGGAATATTTGGTGCCGAAATAGAAGATGTGGCCCACTTCGATGCCACGCGCGCTCACCAGCTTGTCGCCCAGCAGATCGGCCTGCTTCACGTCGTGTTTTTCGTCGGTGGCGGCGTAAAGCGAGGTGAAACGCTCGACCATGGTCGTCACGTCGCCCGCGTAATCGACCGGCTCGCTCAGCACGTCGATGTCCAGCAGGTCCTTGTGGCAATAGACTTGGCTTTCGCCGGTTTCGGCCAGAATGATGAATTCGTGGGAAAGGTCGCCGCCGATGGGGCCGGTGTCGGCGGCCATCGGAATCGCCTTCAGCCCCATCTTGGCGAAGGTGCGCAGATAGGCCACGAACATGGTTTCGTACGAGCGCTTGGCGCCCGCGTAATCGAGATCGAAGGAATAGCTGTCCTTCATCAGGAATTCGCGTCCGCGCATCACGCCGAAACGCGGACGCACTTCATCGCGGAACTTCCACTGGATGTGATAGAGAATTTTGGGAAGTGCCCGGTAGCTGCGGATATCCTTGCGCACGATATCGGTGATCAGTTCCTCGTTGGTGGGGCCGAACAGCATCTCGCGCTCGTGGCGGTCGGTGATGCGCAGCATCTCCTTGCCGTAATCGTCGTAGCGTCCGCTTTCCTTCCACAGTTCGGCAGGCTGGATGGTGGGCATCAGCAGTTCCTGCGCCCCCGCAGCATCCTGTTCCTCGCGCACGATGGCCTCGATCTTCTTTAACACCTTATGGCCCATGGGCAGCCAAGAATAGATGCCCGCCGCCGATTGGCGGACCATGCCGGCGCGCAGCATCAAACGGTGCGAGGCGATCTGGGCCTCGGACGGGGTATCCTTCATGGTGGGCATGAAAAAACGGCTAAGGCGCATGGCAATCCCTGAACGTGTTGGAAAACTGGCGACAATCTAACCAGAAAGCTACACTGACGCCATGATGAAACGCATCTTGTTCCTGGCCGAGACGGCCGAGCGACTGGGCAGTTCGATATTTCTGCTCCACTTTTTGTCCTGGCTGAAAGCGGAGGGGCTGGCCGAATCCCACGTTCTGTTCGCCGCCCCAGGGTCGATGTTGAACGATTTCAATGAGATATGTGAAACAACAATCCTGTTGCCGGATGGCCGGATGACGCCCCAGGCGCTGGCCGAGGCCACCCCCGCCTTGCAAAAACTGCGCGCCCAGCCCTTCGATCTGCTTTTTGCCAACACGGCCAGCACGGCCCCGCTTCTGGACCTGACGGCCAAGCCCGGCCTGCCGGTCCTGGCGCATGTGATGGAAGGGGCCTATTCGATCCGCCATGTGCTGGGGCAAGAGGCGCTGGAGCGCCTGAAACGCCATGCCAGCCGGTTCGTCGCCGCCTCAAGCTCGATCGAGCGGGAATTGGCCAACGAGTTCCATATCCCTCCCCATCTGCTGGCCTGCGTGCCCTGCGCCGCCCGCCTGCCCCGCCCCGGCCCCAAATCCGCGCATGACGGATTGACCGTGCTGGCCGCCGGGACCTTGAACTGGCGCAAGGGACCCGACCTGTTCTTGCAACTGGCCGGGGAAACCAAGCGCCAAGCCCCCCGGCTTCAGGCCCGTTTCATCTGGGCGGGCCGGGAAAGCGAGGCGGGCATCGGCGACCGCTTGGCTTACGAAGCGAAATTGGCGGGCGTTGAAGATCGCCTCGTCTTCCTGGGCGAAGTCCAGGACATGCCAACCCTTTACGCATCCGCCGACATTTTCGTGCTGGCGTCTCGGGAAGAGCCGCTGGGGCTGGTCTGCGTGGAAGCCGCCGCCATGGGCCTGCCGGTTCTGTGCTTCAAGGGAGCGGGCGCCGCCCCCGATTTCGTGGGCGAGGATGCGGGCGTTTGCGTCTCTTTCCCCGCCATCGGCGAGATGGCGGCGGCGCTGATCAGGCTGGCGGGCGATCCTGGCTTGCGCGAAGAAATGGGCAAGACGGGACAAGCGCGCGCCCTGGCTCAGCACGACATGGAGATGGCGGGACCGGCGATGTGGAAAATCATCGAAGGGGTTTGCGGTTAGACGATCCTGCGCCGACGTTCACTTTTGGGCGCGCCGGGTGAGAAACGCTCCCACGACGAAGGGAATAAAGCCCAGCAGGAAATAGGTCGGCCCCTCGGCGCTGACCGAGTGAGTCCAAAGACCTTTTTCCAGGTCCGACGTCCCCGCTATGAAGCGAGTGACCAACCAAAGCGACAGAGCGACGGCGATCATGACGGGTAGGCGGGGCCACCACGCTTCGTTGCGAAGCCTTCCCCGCCAGCACGCCCACAGACCGGCGCCCAAAAACAGGGCGGCGGCTACCAGACCAGGCAAGAATGGAATGGCGCCGTCGCCGCCAAGTGTCCGGGCGGGATTGTAGAAGGTCCAACCGGAATGGGTTTCACTGGTGGCATGAAGAACGTAAGCCGGGTTCCAGCCAGCATGGAACGACCATCCGCAAAGAACACAGGACAGCACCATCAGGCGGATGGCCCAACTCCCGCGCCAAAGTTCGCGCGGGTCGATCTCCCAAGCGGGCGTGCCATCCTCCTGCAGGGGACCGCGCAACTCGCCTCGGCTCCAACTGTCGGCAACCAGGATCACGGTGGCAGCGATTTGCGGCAAGAAGGCGGGCACCAGACCGGCCTGTACGGTCATGAGGGCATAAATAAGCAGCGTCGGCTTGATGATGCGCGCCCGGCGCAGCGCTGGCGGGGCCTTGTACCATTCCGGCTGGAAGGCATCGAGCAGCAACAGCGCCGTCAACCCAACCACCACCAGCCCCGCGCCCATCGGCCAATCGACCGAATGCCCGAAAATGAAAAACTGAACCCCTACCAGCGAGGCGAACAGGACAACGCGACTGCGCTCGCTGCGCGGAAGCCACGCTAGTTCTGAAACGGACATGCAATCCCCCGAATTGTCCAGTTGCCGGTTCTAATCAGACCGTAAATACAACAGATTATGCGGTTGTGCCATCCTGCAAAACAATGACAGGCCAAACTTGTCCACCGGGAGGAAGAGCATCGAAGGGATGCCTTATGGGCCTGCCAGCGCGATGCCGGGAAAGTAGGTCAGATAGCGTTTGGTGTTGCGGGTCAGCAGCGTATGGCCCGCCACCATGGCATGGGCGCCGATGAAGAAATCAGGCAGCACGCCGCTCCGCCTTCCGCCGTTGCGCTTGTAATCCAGGAACACTTTGCCAGCCAGGAACAGCGCCTCTTTGGGCATGGGATCGATGACCAGCCCGGCATCGCCGACAAAGAGGTTCAAATCCTCGATGCGTTCGAAGCGCACCGACAATTCGGCATAGACCACGTCATTGATCAGCAGCGGCCCCTGAAGGGCCGCCCCTTCCAGCATGTTGATCGACCAATCGGCCCATTCGGGATCGTTGGTCGCTACATCCAACAAGACATTGGCGTCGGCCAGCGTCGCCACGGCGCTATTCTCCACGCGTCAGTTTCATGATGTCCTTGGTGCTCATCCCCTCGCCCGCTTGTCCGCGCAGTTTGGCGAAGCGGCTGTTGGGACGCCGACGCGTCGGCGAGGCGGGAACCACCATCACCTGTCCGTCCTTGCCCAGCACGAATTCGACCAAGGCGCCAGGAGCGACGCCCAGATAGTCGCGCACGCTTTTGGGAAGGGTAACCTGTCCCTTTTGAGTGATCGCGGATGCCATGGCTGCCTCGGTATTACCTGTTCAAGATAGGTAATACATACCATATTTCTGGGCTTACTTCCATCCCGACCGCATTACCGCCTGAGCGCATGTTGGCAACCCCGGCAGGACAGCGGTTCGGCCAGCGCATAGCCTTCCAGCCAGCGGGCGGGCTGGGGCTGTTTCAACGCTTCTTGCAACGGCATCTCGGCGATGCTGACATGGCCGTAATGATGGGCGTCGGTCAACGTGCAGCAAGGCGTCAGATAGCCTTGGGCATCGATGAAGGGGTGACGGAATGGGGCCGGGCAGCGTTGCTCCTGGCCGCGCTGGGCGGGCTGGGTCAGCACGAGGTCCAAATTGGGCAATTGAGGTCCCAACTTCACGACCAGAGCAGACAGGAAGGCGCGCTCCTTGTCGTCCAGCCTGCGGGCCATGGGGTCCAGAAAATCGAGCAGCGCCACGTCGGACCAGTCGGTCAGAAACACCGTGAAGCGCCCCAGATCATTCAGCTTGGCCAGCGTTTCGCCGATATCCAGCAGATTGTCGCGGCAGACCACGCTGGTGATGGTGATGGGAATGGGCAAAGCCTTGGCAAGTTCGCCAATGCGCGCCGCCAGCTTGTCCACCTTGGTGCCCGCACGCACCTTGTCGGCCACATCCTGGGTCAGGGAATCGACCGAAATGGACAAGAAACCAAGCCCCGCCCGGGCGACGTCGATATAGGCATCGACCCCGCGGGTCAGCCCGTTGCTGTTGAAGGTGATGCCCTGGAATTTGCCGCTGTCCCTGGCTTGGCGCACGATGTCGGCAATCTCGGGGTTCAACATCGGCTCGCCGGTGCCGTTCAGGATAAGCACCCGGCAAGCGGGCAGGTTATCCAGCACGCGGGAAAACAGCAGGGCGCTCATCCGATCATCCGACCAGCGGCCCATTTTCTTTCGCAAGGTGCGCAGACAGCCGGGGCAGGCCAAGTTGCAGTCCCTGGTCGTTTCCACCTGCACGGTATCGATGGAGACCGCGCCCCAGCCCAGGCTCACTTCACACCCGCCTTGGCGCAGGCTTCGGCCAGGGCTTCCATGTCCGGCGACGCCAGGGGCTGGCCGTTGATCAGAAACTTGTTCTTGGCGATGTCGTACTTGATGGCCGCCGCCGTCATCGAGGTTCCGTCCAGCCCCTTGGCCGACAGCGCCGACTGCTTCGCCTCGACCGTGGTCTGGGTTTGGGTCAGCGAGGTTTCGGTGGCAGGCGCCGCATCGACGATGGCCTGCTGGGTGGCGATCTGGCTGGTCAGGCTGGTTTGCGTGGCCGTGTTGGCGGTGATTTGCGCCTGCTTGGCCGTGACGGCGGTCAGGGCGGATTGATATTCCTGATTGGTGGGGCGGCGCGTTCCGGCATCGACCTGGGCCTGCAAGGGAGTCAGCACTGCCTGCAGCGGCGCCAAATCGGCGGCCAGCGTTACCCCGCTGGCCACTGCCGTCGCCTTTTGGGCGGTCAGCGCGGTGACCTGCGCCTCGGCCGTCGCCTTGGCCTGCTGATTGGCGACAATGGCCTTTTGCGTGTCGGCTTTCTGCTTTGCCAAGGCGTTGCGGGCCTGATAATCGACCGGATTGATGCTGACGTTGAATTCCAGCACCTCGGGCAGCAGCTTGATGTTGTTGGCGCCGCCGTCCAGATCGGCGGGTGCCACGGCGCGGCCTTTGACGTCAACGCCGGGTTTATACGCCACATCCGCCGACGGCGCGTGATGAATCAGCCGCGAGCAGTCCTGACGGGAAATCCTGACTGTCCCATCCGCCCACGACTGACCCGACGCCAGCAACCCCAGGGTGATGATCAAAGCGCTGTATTTCATGGATTTATTATGCCGAATCAGCGTTTAAGGAAATGCTAACCCCCATTGATCCAGATCAGTTAATTCAAATACTTCGTCAACTAGGTAATATGCGCAAGCTTATTAAAAAAAACAGGTGACGAATGGAAAAATCTTTCGTAAATTGAGGCCCACAAAAAAGGGGCCCTGCCGCCAAAGCGGTGATATGGCTTAAGTTTAGGGAGGAGTTGGCCGCGCTTACCATGGCTTCGAAACAGGAGCCAGGGGTCCGATAACGGGCCGGAAGCGGACAGGTCGTGAGAGCAAAAAAAACGGCGAGGCGCCTGATGGCTGCCTCGCCGTTTATATTTTGTTTATGTCGCGATTTTCATGCCCGCCCGCATCCAGGCCGGTTTCAGTTTGGCGATCTTCTTGGCCACCTTGCAGTCGGGACGATGGGCGCCGGGCAAATAGCCCAGGCTCATCAGAAACTCGTTCACCACCTCGCCGCCCGTGAAAACGAAACTCTTCTTGAACAGCTTGACCCACTCCTCCTTGGGCAAAGGGTGATGCGCCTCGATCCAGGCGTGAAAACCGCCATGGCTTTTGCGCAATTGCCGGATGCGGTTTGCGTTCTCGATGATGGCGGCGATCTTGCGTCGGTTGCGGATGATCCCGGCGTCTTCCAGCAGGCGCTGGCTTTCCTGCTCGCCATAGCGGGCCACGCGGTCAACCTTGAACCCGTCGAAGGCTTTAAAGATGCCGGCGCGCTTTTTCAGCACGATTTCCCACGACAAGCCCGCCTGCATGATCTCCAACGCCAAGCGCTCGAACAGCACGGCTTCGTCGCTGACCGGGAAACCATATTCCGTGTCGTGATAGGAGCCGTGCACTGGATGGCCCGGCGCTATGTCGCAATACCAGCTCATGAAACGCCCACACGCGGCCTACGCTTCTTCCAATTCGACCAGGGCGCCCTGGAAATCCTTGGGATGCAGAAACAGCACCGGCTTGCCATGCGCGCCGATCTTGGGTTCGCCGTCGCCCAGCACCCTGGCACCCGCAGCCCTCAACTTGTCCCTGGCCTCGCGGATATCCGCCACCTCGTAGCAGACATGATGGATGCCGCCCGCCGGATTCTTCTCCAAAAACCCCTTCAAGGGCGAAGCGTCGCCCAAGGGATGCACCAGTTCGATCTTGGTGTTGGACAATTCGACGAAGACGACGGTGACGCCATGGTCGGGAATGTCGCAAGGCGTCGAGACGATGGCGCCCAGCGTTTGGCGATAGGATTTGGCGGCGGCGTCGAGATCCGGCACCGCGATGGCGACATGGTTCAAACGTCCGATCATGTTTCAGTCCTTTCGCCTTCTTGGCTGACCTTATTAAATCCTGATCAGATGCACCTCGGTCAATGGTTTCTTTTCCAGCCGATCATAAAGCGCCCGTCTGGTCGCGATGCGGATGGCCTCACTGAGAACGGCGTCATCCTTGCGCTGGCTGCCCGACATGTCTTCGATGCTTTCCGCCACCGCCTGTTCGGCCTCTTCCAGCAGATGGGCGTCGGTCTCGGGATCGAGCAGCCCTTGCGCGCTGATCTTGGGATCGGCCAGCAGGCGGCCCTTCTTGTCGACCACCACCGTCACCACGGCATGACCGTTCCAGATCATGCGCGTGCGGTTGCGCATGACGGGAGAATCAAGACGGATCAGGCGTCCGCCATCCATGGCCAGCTTGCCGGTCGGCACATGATCGACGATTTCCGCCTCTCCCGGCGCCAAGCGAACTTCCGAGCCATTGCGCGCGATCAGCACCTCGGGAACGTTGAGGCTGCGGGCCAGTTCGGCATGTTCCAGCAGATGGCGGTCCTCGCCATGCATGGGAATGGCGATGCGGGGCTTGAGCAGCGCGTAAAGCCGCTTCAACTCGTCGCGCCCCGGATGGCCCGAGACATGGACGAAATGATCCTCGTCGGTCACGATTTCCACGCCGCGTCGCGCCAATCCGTTCTGCACGCGGTGAATTTCCTTCTCGTTGCCGGGAATGATCTTCGAGGAAAAGATCACCACGTCGCCCGATCCCAATTCCACATTGGGATGATCGCCATGCGCGATGCGGGAAAGCGCCGCCCTGGCCTCGCCCTGACTGCCGGTGCAGATGAACAGCGCCTTGTCGTCGGGCAGCGACATGCCGTCGCGGTCGGTCAGGAATTCGGGCACGCCCTTCAGATAGCCATTCTTGCGCGCCGCCTTGTCGATCCGCCACAAGGAACGCCCGGCCAACGCCACATGGCGTCCATTGGCCTTGGCGGCGTGCGAAATGCTGTCTAAACGCGCCACGTTGGTGGCAAAGCAGGCGACGGCGATGCGCCTGGGATAATGGCCGATCAGATGCGAAAGGCTTTCGCGCACCTCGGCTTCGGACCCCGAATGGCCGTCCAGGAAGACATTGGTCGAATCGCAGATCAGCGCCAGCACGCCTTCCTCGCCCAGTTCTGCCAGGCGCTGTTCGTCGGCCAAAGGACCTAGGATGGGGGCCGGGTCCAGTTTCCAATCGCCGGTATGCACGATCATCCCCGCTTTGGTGCGAATGGCCAGCAGATGCGCTTCCGGGATGGAATGGGTCATGGCGACATATTCGATCTCGAAGGGGCCGACCTTGAAGCGCTTTCCGGCCCTGACCACCTTGACCTCGACCTCGTCTTCCAGGCTGGCGTCTTCCAGTTTTCCGCGCACCAGATCGGCGGTGAAGCCGGTGGCGTAGACCGGGCAACGGAAACGGTCCCACAGATAAGGGATGGCGCCCATATGGTCTTCATGGCCGTGCGTGAGCACGATGCCCACCAGATCGGAAACACGCTCCTCGATGAAGGCAGGATCGGCCATCACCAGATCGACGCCGGGCGTCGCCGCGTCGCCGAAGGCCACGCCGCAATCGACGATCAGCCATTTGCCCTTATAGCCGTACAGATACAAATTCATGCCGATCTCGCCCGCCCCGCCCAAAGGCAGGAAGAACAAGGCGCCGTCTTGCTGATGTTTGCTCATGATTTTCCTTTGGCGTTCAAGCGCCAGATGGCCAACAGGCCGCGCAGCGTCAGGTCGGAATCGAGATGCGCGATCTTAGGCACGGATTCGGCGAACAAGGGTGCTAGGCCGCCAGTGGCGACCACGGTCATGGTCTGGCCGAACTCGGCCTCGATCCTGGCCACCAGCCCTTCGATCAAACCGACATAGCCCCAGAAAATGCCCGACTGCATGGCGGGCACGGTGGCCCTGCCGATCACCTGCTTGGGCTTGCCGATGGCGACGCGTGGCAGCTTGGCCGCCGCCATATGCAACGCCTCTAATGACAGATTGATGCCGGGCGCGATGGCGCCGCCGCAGTAATTGCCCTGCTCGTCGATCACGTCGAAGGTGGTGGCGGTGCCGAAATCGATGACGATCAGCGGCCCTTGATAGCTGGCATGCGCCGCCACGGCGTTGACCAGACGGTCGGCCCCAACTTCTTCCGGGCGATCCAGAAAAACTTGAAGGCCCAGTTCGACCCCTTCTTCGCCGACCACCAAGGGGTCGGCGTTGAAATAGCGCCTGCACAGTTGCTTCAAATTGAACAGCACGGCGGGCACCACGGTGGCGATGATGGCGCTGTCGATATCCTTGCGATCAATGTCCGACAACGACAATAACTGGGTCAGCCAGACGCCCAATTCGTCGGCGGTGCGCATGGCCCCCGTCGAGGCGCGCCACTCGCCCTTGACCGTTTCTCCGTCGAAAACGGCGAAGACGATGTTGGTATTGCCAGAATCGATAGCCAGCAGCATGCGACAATCCTGTTGTTCGCCAAGGGATAACGCCCAGAGGGGCCAGCGTCAACGCCAGCGGAAAGATAATTATGGCATATGGATACCGATTTTCATATTTTAACAGCCAACCAACAAGGATTTTCGACGTGCCGCTGATCAAGACCATTCGCGCCAAACTGCATGGCATCCGGGTAACCGGGGCCGACCTGAACTATCACGGATCGATCACGCTGGACCCTGAACAATGCGAGCAGGCCGGCATCTATCCCATGGAGTTCGTGGAAATCTGGAACAAGAATTCCGGTGCGCGCATCAGCACCTATGTCATTCACGGCCAGCCGGGTTCCCGCTGCTGCGTGTTGAACGGGGCGGCGGCCCGCACCTGCCAGAAAGGCGACGAGTTGATCGTGGCCTCGGCCGACTGGATCGAACCCGCCCAACTTTACGCCACCAAGCCACGGATACTCACCTTCCTGCCCGACAACCAAGTGGACCAAGTTTTGCTGTACGACGTGTTCGCTTCGGAAAAAAGGCCCTATGATTTTCGCATCGTCGAGGCCGACGGCCAGACGCTGGCCGATTGCCACACCTGGCCCAATGTCGACGTCGCCGCCATCCGCAATGATCTGAAAACGCGCGGCTGGACGGAAGCCGACATCGACGCCTTCGTGGCGAATCACTTTTCGCTTTGATCAGCGCCGGGAAAGAACACATCCCCTGCCAGGATGCGCGTCGTTCCATCCAAAATCAGCGCCCCTTGCTCGTCAAGGCCGGTGAAGATGCCCGTCAGTGTGCGGTCTTCAAGCCGCACCTCAAGCGCCTCACCGATCCCCTTCGCATTGGACAGCCACAGATCGCGGATCGGCAAGAAGCCCTGACTCCGCCAAAGCCCGTACAAGTCCCATAGGCGCGCCATAAGCCTTTCAAGCGCCGCCTGGGCGGTTAGATCATTATTCCAAGCCGAGAGCGCCGCCGCCGGATAGGGCGTGCCCGAAGGCGCCGATGCGATATTGATTCCCATGCCCAGCACGATGCCGCCGGGCGGGGCCGGTTCCAGCAGAATGCCGGAAATCTTGGCCCCGTCGGCCAGCACGTCGTTGGGCCACTTAAGACGAATGTCCGCCTGGGGGGCTGCCCAACTGGCAAGATCGGCAATCGCCAGCGCCGCCACGAAACCCAGTTCGGCGGCCCGCATCAAAGGAACATCCGGCGTCAGGATCAGCGAGCAATAGAGATTGCCGGGCGGGCTTGCCCAGCTTCGTCCGCGCCGCCCCCGCCCGCCGGTTTGTTGGTCCGCCCAAACCAGCGCGCCCTCGCCTGCGCCGCCTTCGGCCAGGCTTTTCGCCTCGTCATTCGTACTGCCGACGCAAGCCCTTCGGTGAAGGACGAAAGCCGGCGGCAGACGAAGCGTCATCAGTGGGGGAATAGGGTTTTCGCCGCCGCTTCCGACAGCCTAAGCACCGGCATGGGAACCAGGAAGAAGAAAGCGACCACAATGGTGGAAACCGTCAGCACCACGCTCATGGTCCGCCCGATAGCCTTGTCCAAGGCTTCGATCGGCTCGTCGAAATACATGACCTTGACGATGCGCAGATAATAGAAGGCGGCCACGGCACTGGTTAGCACGCCCAGAATGGCCAGCGTATACAAGCCCGCATGGACGGCGGCCAGGAAGACATAGAGCTTGCCGAAGAACCCGGCCAGCGGCGGAATGCCCGCCATCGAAAACATGAACAGCGCCATGGCCAGCGCCATCAGGGGATTGGTGCGCGCCAGCCCCGCCAGATCGTCGATCCCCTCGACGGCGCGGCCCTTGACCCGCATGGCCAGGATGACGGCGAAAGCGCCCATATTCATGGCCAGATAAATCGCCAGATAGACCAGAACGCCGGTGACGCCTTCCTGATTGCCGACCGCCAAACCCACCAGAGCGTAACCCGCATGGCCGATTGAGCTGTAAGCCATCAGACGTTTGATGTTGGTCTGCCCCAGCGCTCCGAAAGCGCCGATGGTCATGGACAGAATGGAGATCAGCACCAAAATGGGCTGCCATTGCGGCAACATGTCGCCGAAGGGGCCGGTCAGGACGCGGATGATCAGCGCGAAGGCGGCGATCTTGGGGGCGATGGCGAAAAAGGCGGTGACCGGCGTGGGAGCGCCCTCGTAAACGTCGGGCGTCCACATATGGAAGGGAGCGGCGGCCACCTTGAAGGCTAGACCCGCCAAAATGAAAGCCAGACCGATCTGCACGCCGACCGGCGCATGGCCATGGCCCAGCACCTTGGCGATCTGCTCGAAGCCCGTGGCGCCCGCATAACCATAGACCAGCGACATGCCGAACAGCAGCAGGCCGGAAGCCAAAGCGCCCAGCATGAAATATTTCAAGCCCGCCTCGGTCGAGCGCGCATTGTCGCGATGATAGGCGGCGATCACATACAGCGACAGGCTTTGCAGCTCTAGCCCCATATACAAAGCCATCAGATCGTTGGCCGAGATCATCACGCTCATGCCAAGGGCCGCGAACATCACCAGCACGGGATATTCGAAACGGGCCAGCTTTTCGCGCTCGAACCAAGCCCGTGCCATGGCCAGCGTGAAGGCCGATGCGCCAAGCACCATCAGCTTCATGAAACGCGCAAAGCCGTCTTGCACGAACAAGCCGTCGAAGGCGTGAACCGCAACCCCGCCCTTGGGCGTGACCAGATAGGCCAAGCCGCCTGCCAGCACCAAAAGAACGGCGCCCATGTAAAAGAACAGGCGCGGACGCTCCTCGCCCTTGCCGAAAACGCCCAGCATCAGAACGGCCATGGCGGCCACGGCCAGAAAAATTTCGGGCAACGCCGGAGCCATGACGGGAAGTACGCCGCTCATGCCATCTACTCCTGCTTCGCTTGTGGGGCGCCAGCGTCGCCGGGGGCGGTTGCTGGGGCCGTGGCCTCGGGGGCCGGAATGGTTTGCGGGCTTTCCGCTGGGGCAACCGGGGCCGTCACCGGCGGCTCGGCCGTCACAGGAGCGGCGGCGGCGGGCGCTTCGACTGCTGGCGGCGATGCGGCTTCGGCTGCTGGCGCAGGCAAAGCGGCGGGCTGGGCCGGATTTTTGCCCAGCGACGCTCGATGATTCAAGATCAGATTATCGACCGAGACATGCATGACGTTCAGATAGCTGGACGGATAGATGCCCATCCACAGAACGACGGCGATCAAGGGAGCGAACACCACGATCTCGCGCATATTCAGATCAAGGATGTTTTTCAAATCCTCGCGCACCAACTTGCCGAACACCACGCGCCGGTAAAGCAGCAACATATAGGCCGCCCCCAACACCACGCCGGTCGAAGCCAGCAGCGCCACCCATGTATTGGCGCGGAAAGCGCCCAGCAGCACCAGGAACTCGCCCACGAAGCCAGACGTGCCGGGCAGGCCGACGGCGGCCAGCATGAAGACCATGAAGACCAGCGCGTAGCGCGGCATGCGTTGCACCAAGCCGCCGTAGCGCGAAATTTCTCGCGTATGCATGCGGTCATAGACCACGCCCACGCACAGGAACAAAGCACCCGACACCACGCCGTGCGACAGCATCTGGAAGATGGCGCCCTCGACCGCCTGCGGCGTCATGGCGAAAATGCCGATGGTGACGAAGCCCATATGCGCCACGGAAGAATAGGCGATCAGCTTCTTCATGTCTTCCTGGGCCAAGGCCACCAGCGACGTGTAAATGATGGCGACGATCGACAGGGTATAGACCAGCGGCGTGAAATATTCCGTCGCTTCCGGCAGCATCGGCACCGAGAAGCGGATGAAGCCGTAAGCGCCCATCTTCAACAGCACGCCAGCCAGGATGACCGAGCCGCCGGTGGGCGCCTCGACATGCGCGTCGGGCAACCAAGTATGGAACGGCCACATCGGCACCTTGACCGCGAAGCTGGCGAAGAAGGCCAGCCACAGCCAATATTGCATCGAGACCGGGAAGGGAATGCCCATCAGGGTCGGGATGTCGAAACTGCCCGCGTGCCAAGACATGGCCAGCATGGCGACCAGCATCAAGACCGAACCCGCCAGGGTGTAGAGGAAGAACTTGAAGGCGGCGTAAACGCGCCTGGGGCCGCCCCAGACGCCGATGATCAGGAACATCGGGATCAGCACGCCTTCGAAGAAGAAATAGAACAGCACGAAATCAAGCGCGCAGAACATGCCCACCATCATGGTTTCCAGAACCAGGAAGGCGACCATGTATTCCTTCACCCGCTTCTCGATCGATCCGAAACTTTGCAAGATGCAGATCGGCGTCAGGAAGGTCGACAGGATGACGAACAGCATGGAAATGCCGTCCACCCCCATATGGTAAGTGATGTTCAATTGCGGCAGCCAATTGGCCTTCTCGACCAACTGGAAGTCTGGCGTGGTGGGATCGAATTTGATCCAGATGCCCAGCGACAGCAAGAAGGTGCCCAGCGATGTCAGAAGCGCCACATGCCTTGCATTGGCGGCCACGACCTTGTCGTCGCCGCGCACGAACATGATGAAGGCCGCACCCGCCAGGGGCAGGAAGGTTACGAGCGATAGAAGGGGCCAGTTGTTCATCAGGGCCTCATCCCGCTTGGTTGTAGACGTACCACGTCACCAGCACGAACATGCCGGCGATCATGGCGAAGGCATAGTGGTAAACAAGTCCGCTTTGGAAGCGTTGCAGGCGCTTGAAAACACCCTGACAGAAAGCCGCCACCCCATCGGGGCCGCAACCGTCGATCAGCGCGCCGTCGCCATCCTTCCACAAGCCGCGGCCCAGCCAAAAGGCGGGACGCACGAATAGAAAATCGTACAACTCGTCGAAATACCACTTGTTCAACAAGAACAGATAGACCGGGCGGAAACGCTCGGCCAGGAACTTGGGAATGGCGGGCAGGAAGGCGTAGAAGACATAGGCCAGCAGAATGCCCGACACCGCCAGCACCACCGGCAGCAGCTTCACCCAGGTAGGCACCGAATGCGCCGCTTCCACCGAATCATGGGTGGCCAGCACGGCGATGGCGTCGCCCCAGAAATGCGCGCGGTCATGGCCGACGAACAGTTCATAGCCGATGCCGCCCGCGAACAAGGCGCCGATGGCCAGCACCATCAGCGGCACGATCATCACCGGCGGCGATTCATGGACATGCGCCATGACATGGTCGTCGGCCCTGGGCTTGCCGTGGAAGGTCAAGATGAGCAGACGCCAGGAATAGAAGGCAGTCAGGAAGGCGACCAGCGATCCGATCCAGAAGGCGAATTGGCCAACCCCGGTGCCAGCCCCCCAGGCGGCTTCCAAGATGGTGTCCTTGGAATAATAACCCGCAAAGAAAGGAATGCCCGCCAGCGCGAGATTGCCGATCCACATCAACAGCCAGGTGACCTTGATGTGTTTCCAGATGCCGCCCATCTTGCGAATGTCTTGCTCGTCGGACATGGCGTGGATGACCGAACCGGCCCCCAGGAACAGAAGCGCCTTGAAGAAGGCGTGCGTCATCAGATGGAAGATGCCCGCCGAATAGGCCGAAACGCCGCAGGCGAAGAACATGTAACCCAACTGCGAACAGGTGGAATAGGCGATCACCCGCTTGATGTCGTTTTGCACGCAGCCCACGGTGGCCGCGAAGAAAGCGGTTGAGGCGCCCACGATGGTCACCACCATCAGGGCGGTTTCCGATTGTTCGAACAAGGGCGACAGGCGGGCCACCATGAAGACGCCAGCCGTGACCATAGTCGCGGCATGGATCAGCGCGGAAACCGGCGTCGGGCCTTCCATGGCGTCGGGCAGCCACGTATGCAAGAACAATTGCGCCGATTTGCCCATGGCGCCGACGAACAAAAGCAGGCACAGCGTGGTCATGGCGGGCAGTTGCAGCCCCAGGAATTCGATGCGGGCATTGGCCATCGAGGCCGAGGCCGCGAAGATGGTGTCCAGATGCACGGTGTCGAACAGCACGAAGACGCCGAAGATGCCAAGCGCGAAACCGAAATCGCCCACCCGGTTGACCAGAAAGGCCTTGATGGCGGCGGCATTGGCGCTGGGACGCTCGTACCAGAAGCCGATCAGCAGATACGAGGCGACGCCCACCCCTTCCCAGCCGAAGAACATCTGCACCAGATTGTCGCTGGTCACCAGCATCAGCATGAAGAAAGTGAAGAGCGACAGGTAGGATTGGAAGCGCGGGATGGAATGGTCGTGATGCATGTAGCCGATGGAATAGACATGCACCATGAACGAGACCCAGGTCACGGTCAGCACCATGACGGCGGTCAGCGTGTCGAATTTCAGCGCCCAGCGCACTTGTAGATCGCCGGAACTGACCCAATCGAGCAGCACCACAGTTTGCGGATTGTGGCCCAACGCCACGTCCAGGAAGACCGGGATGGCCAGAATGGCGGCTAGGCCGACGCCCGAACAGGTGACGATCTGCGCGCCCAGATCGCCCAGGCGGCGATTCATCAGGCCCGCGATGGCGGCGGCCAGCAGCGGCAGGAAGACGGCAAGGGTCATCGACATGTCCGTCAGCCTTTCATCTGGTTGATGTCTTCGACCGCGATGGTCCCGCGGTTGCGGTAGAAAACCACCACGATGGCCAAGCCGATGGCGGCCTCGGCGGCGGCGACGGTCAGGATGAACATCGAGAAGACCTGACCGGCCAGATCGCCCAAATGCGACGAAAAAGCGACCAGATTGAGATTGACCGCCAGCAGCATCAGTTCCACCGACATCAAGATGACGATGACGTTCTTGCGGTTCAGGAAGATGCCCAGCACGCCCAGCGTGAACAGGGCGGCGGCGACGATCAGGTAATGGGCCAAGCCGACGGTCATCATCCGATTCCTCCGCCCACCGGCACTTTGCGGATCTCCAGCGTGTCCTCCGGCCTGCGCGCCAATTGATCGGCGATGTTCTGGCGCTTCGTGCTGGGCCGCTTGCGCAGCGTCAGCATGATGGCGCCCACCATGGCGACCAGCAGCACCATGCCCGAAAGCTGGAACAAGAACAGGTATTTCGTATAGATGATCTGCCCCAGCGCCTTGGTGTTGGTCACCTGCGCCATGTCGGGCGTGGCCGCAGCGATCATCTGCTTGGCTTCGGGTGCTTCGTGCCAGCCCGCGAAAACGGTGGCCAGCTCGATCAAAAGCACAAGACCGATGGCGGCGCCCACCGGCAGGTAATGCAAAAAACCTTGGCGCAATTCGACGAAATTGATGTCGAGCATCATGACCACGAACAAGAACAGCACCGCCACCGCGCCGACATAGACCACCACCAACACCATGGCCAGAAATTCGGCGCCCAGCAGCAAGAACAGACCCGCCGCGTTGAAGAAAACGAAGATCAGGAACAGCACCGAATGAACGGGGTTCCTGGCCGAGATCACCATCACGCCGCCGAAGACGGCGAGAATGGCGAACATGTAAAAGACGGCGGCCTGGATCATGGCGTTCTTCCCCCCTTACCGGTACGGCGCATCGGCTTCGATGCGCGCCGCCAGTTCGGTTTCCCAGCGCTCGCCGTTGGCGAGCAGTTTGGCCTTGTTGTACATCAGCTCGGCCCTTGTTTCGGTGGCGTTCTCGAAATTCGGGCCTTCGACGATGGCGTCCACCGGGCAGGCTTCCTGGCACATGCCGCAATAGATGCACTTCGTCATGTCGATATCGTAGCGTCTGGCGCGCCGAGATCCGTCTTCGCGCACCTCGCCTTCGATGGTGATGGCCAGCGCCGGGCAGATCGCTTCGCACAGCTTGCACGAAATGCAGCGCTCTTCCCCGTTGGGATAGCGCCTAAGCGCGTGCTCGCCCCTGAAACGCGGGCTAAGCGGCCCCTTCTCGAAGGGATAGTTGATGGTGACGGACGGCCTGAAGAAGAAATACTTCAGCGTGCAGGCCATGCCCTGCAACAGTTCGATCAAGAAGAAAGAGCGCAAGGTGCTGTTCATGAAGCTCATCCTAGCCCCCTCCTCACTTCGGCACCAGACCGGTGAACTGAAGCACACCGGCAGTGATGACGAGCCAAGCCAGGGATAATGGCAAGAACACCTTCCAGCCCAGACGCATCAGCTGATCATAGCGATAGCGGGGGAAGGTGGCGCGCACCCACAGGAAGAAGAACAGCACGAAGGCGATCTTGGCGGCGAACCAGATGGGGCCGGGAATCCAGGTGAACAGCGCGATGTCCATCGGCGGCAGCCAGCCGCCCAGGAACAGAATGACGGTCATGGCGCTCATCAAGATCATGTTGGCGTATTCGCCCAGGAAGAACAGGGCGAAGGGCATCGACGAATATTCGACATTGTAGCCCGCCACCAGTTCGGCCTCGGCCTCTGGCAGATCGAAGGGCGAGCGGTTGGTTTCGGCCAGGCCCGAGATGAAGAAGACCACGAACATCGGCAGATGGGGGATGAAGAACCACACCGTCTTTTGCGCCGTCACCACGTCGGACAGGTTCAGCGAGCCAACGGTCAGCAGCACCGAAATCAGCACGAAGCCGATCGACACTTCGTAGGACACCATCTGCGCCGCCGAGCGCAAGCCGCCCAGCAAAGCGTAGCGCGAGTTGGACGCCCAGCCCGACATGATGATGCCGTAAACGCCCAGGCTTGAAATCGCGAACAGGTACAAGATGCCAACATTGATGTCGGCCAACACCAACCCTTCTCCGAAGGGAATCACCGCCCAGGCGGCCAGCGCCAGGAAGAAGGTGAGCATGGGGGCCAGGAAGAAGACCGTGGCGTTGGCCCTGGTGGGCAGCACGGTTTCCTTCAAGAACAGTTTCAAGCCGTCGGCGAAGGGCTGCAACAGGCCGAAGGGGCCGACCACGTTGGGCCCCTTTCGCATCTGCATGGCGGCGATGATCTTGCGTTCAGCATAAGTAAGGTAGGCCACGGCGACCAGAAGCGGCACCACGATGACGACGATCTTGATGACCAGCCACAGAAGCGGCCACAAATATTCAACCCAGAGATTGGCGAGAAGTTCAGCCATGAGTTCCCGTCCTGGGCTTGGCGCCGCTGACAAATGTTTCGACGCAGACCGCCATGGTGGGCGAAGCCCGACCGATGGCGTCGGTCATGTAGTAGTTGGCGATTGCCGTCTTCAACGGCTCGTCGGCCACCGGACCCGGCGTTCCGAACGGCCCCCAAGCGGCGGGAACGACGACATCTTGCTTGGCGAACAGCGGATTGATGTCGATCAGTCGGGCGCGCATCTGGCTTAAATTGTCATAGGGCATATGGATGCCGATAACCTCGGCCAAGGCGCGCACGATCCGCCAATCTTCCCTGGCTTGGCCGGGCGGGAAGACGGCCAGCTTGGTCTGTTGCACGCGCCCTTCGGTGTTCACGTAGGTGGCGTTCTTTTCGGTATAGGCGGCACCCGGCAAAATGACGTCGGCACGCGACGCACCCACATCGCCGTGATGGCCCTGATAGATGACGAAAGCCGAACCCAGACGCGACACGTCGATCTCGTCGGCTCCCAACAGATAAACCAGCTTGATGTCGCCCTTGCTGGCGCCTTCCAGAATGGCCTTGACGCCCTGCCCGCCGCCCACCGGCACGAAGCCGAGATCGAGAGCGCCCACGCGGCCAGCCGCCGTATGCAGCACCGAGAAACCGTTCCAGCCATCGGCGATCATGCCGCAGTTTTCAGCCAGTTTGCGGGCACCGGCCAGAATGGCGGCCCCGTCATGGCGCGACAACGCCCCCATACCCAGGATCAGCATCGGCTTCTTGGCCGCCTTCAGCACGCCAGCGAAAGGATGCTTGCCCGAAGCGATCTCCTCGATCAGCGCAGCGCTGTCGCCCAGATGTTCGTATTTGAAAATCTGGTCCATCTTGGGACCGATCACGCCCACCGGGAAGTTGGACTTCAGCGAGCGCTTGCGGATGCGCGCATTCAGAACCGGCGCTTCCTTCCTGGGATTGACGCCGATCATCAAAAGCGCGTCGGCCTGTTCGATGCCAGCGATGGTGGCGTTGAACAAATAGCCCGCCCGACAGGAAGGATCGATCTGCGCGAAATCCTGGCGGCAATCGAGATTGGCCACCTTCAGGTCGGTCATCAGGTCTTTCAGGGCGGCGATGGATTCGCAATCTGCCAAGTCGCCCACAATGGCGGCCATGGCGGCAGCAGGCGTGCTTTTCAGCTTCGACGCCGCCAGATTGAGCGCTTCGGTCCAACTGGCTTCGCGCAAGTGACCGTTCTCGCGGATATAGGGACGGTCCAGGCGGCTTCGCATTAAGCCATCCACCGCGAAGCGGCTTTTGTCGCCCAGCCATTCCTCGTTGATGTCGTCATTGTTGCGCGGCATGACGCGCAAAACCTCGTTGCCCCGACTGTCGGCGCGGATGTTCGACCCCAGCGCGTCCAGACAATCGATGGTTTCGGTCTTCTTCAGCTCCCACGGGCGCGCCTTGAAGGCGTAAGGCGCGCTGGTCAGCGCTCCGACCGGACACAGATCAATCAGGCAGCCCGACAATTCGGTGCCGATCGCCTTGCCGACATAAGTGTCGATTTCCAGATGCTCGCCCCTGCCGATGCCGCCCAGATCGGGCACGCCCGCCACTTCGGTCGTGAAGCGCACACAGCGCGTGCAGGTGATGCAGCGCGTCATCTCGGCCTTCACCAGGGGGCCGAAATCCTTCTTCTTGAGCGCGTTCTTGACCTCGGCAAAACGGCCACGGTCGCGGCCATAGGCCACCGCCTGATCTTGCAAATCACACTCGCCGCCCTGATCGCAGATCGGGCAGTCAAGCGGATGGTTGATCAAGATCAGTTCCATCACGCCCTTGCGGGCCTTCAGAATGTTGGCGGTGCTGGTGCGCACCACCATTCCCTCGCCCACCGGCATGGCGCAGGACGCCACCGGCTTGGGGGCCTTTTCCACCTCGACCAAGCACATGCGGCAATTGCCCGCGATGGTCAGGCGTTCGTGGTAGCAAAAGCGGGGAATCTCGATGCCCAGCGTCTCGGCCGCCTGCAAGATGGTGGTGCCGGGAGCGACGTCGATTTCAATGCCGTCGATGGTGAGCTTTGGCATCCTGTCCTCGCCCTACAGCCTAGCCGAGCGGCGCGCCAGAATGCGGCGCTCCATCTCGGGCCTGAAACTACGGATCAATCCCTGGATCGGCCAAGCGGCGGCGTCGCCCAGCGCGCAAATCGTGTGGCCTTCGACCTGACGGGTCACTTCGTCGAGCATGTCGATCTCTTCGATCTCGGCCTCGCCGCTGACCATGCGCTGCATCATGCGCCACATCCAGCCCGTGCCCTCGCGGCAAGGCGTGCACTGGCCGCAGCTTTCATGCATGTAGAAATAAGACAGTCTTGCGATGGCCTTGACGATGTCGGTGGACTTGTCCATCACGATCACGGCGGCGGTACCCAGGCCGGAACGCACTTCGCGCAGCGCGTCGAAATCCATCAGCACATTGTCGCAGATGTCCTTGGTCAGCACCGGCACCGACGAGCCGCCGGGAATCACGCCCAGCAGATTGTCCCAGCCGCCGCGCACGCCGCCCGCATGTTTCTCGATAAGTTCCCGAAGCGGAATGCTCATCGATTCTTCCACGTTGCAGGGCTTGTTCACATGGCCAGAAATGCAAAAAAGCTTGGTGCCCGCATTGTTGGGCCGCCCGAAACTGGAGAACCAGCTAGCGCCCCGGCGTAGAATGGTCGCCACCACGGCGATTGATTCCACATTGTTGACCGTGGTCGGGCAGCCATAGAGGCCGATGCCCGCCGGGAAAGGCGGCTTCAAGCGCGGCTGGCCTTTCTTGCCCTCGATGCTTTCGATCAGCGCCGATTCCTCGCCGCAGACATAGGCGCCCATGCCGCGATGGATATAGACCTCGAAGTCCCATCCCGAGCCGCAGGCGTTCTTGCCGATCAATCCGGCGTCGCGCGCCTGATCGATGGCGGTTTGCAAAGCCTCGGCCTCGCGATAGAACTCGCCGCGCACGTAGATGTAAGCCGCATGGGCTTGCACGGCGAAGCCGGCGATCAAGCAGCCTTCGATCAGCTTGTGCGGATCATGGCGCAGAATTTCGCGGTCCTTGCAGGTGCCGGGTTCGCCCTCATCGGCATTGACGACCAGGAAATGCGGGCGCGCCCCCACTTCCTTGGGCATGAACGACCATTTGACGCCGGTCGAGAATCCGGCGCCGCCACGTCCGCGCAGGCCCGAGGATTTCACCTCGTTGATGATCCATTCGCGGCCCTTGGCCAAAATATCCTTGGTGCCGTCCCAGTCGCCGCGCGCCTTGGCGCCCTGCAAACCGAAATCATGCTGGCCGTAAAGATTGGTGAAGATGCGGTCCTTGTCGGTCAGCATGGCTCAGCCCTCCCCCTTCAAGGTGGTCGGGCCGCCGATGGGAGCCGAATTCATGCGCCCGTTCTGGGGGCCATGCTTGGGCTTTTCGCCCTTCTTGATGGCTTCCAACACGCGGGTGATGGACGCTTCGTCAAGGTCTTCGAAATAGTCGTCATTGATGGCGGCCACCGGGGCATTCACGCAAGCGCCCGCGCATTCGACTTCGGAAAGCGTGAACATGCCGTCCGGCGTGGTCTCGCCCAGGCCGATGCCCAGGGTCTTCTTGCAGGCCGACACCACTTGATCCGAGCCGCGCAACCAGCAAGGCAGATTGGTGCAAACCTGCACATGATGCCTGCCGACCGGCTTCTTGTTGTACATGGTGTAGAAGTTGGCGACCTCGTAGACCTTGATGGGATCAAGGCTGAGATAATCGGCCACGTAATCCATGGCGACGCGGGGCAGCCAGCCGCCCAGTTGGCGCTGCGCCAGATCGAGCAGCGGCATCACGGCGCTGCGGCTTCTGCCTTCGGGATATTTGGCGACGATCGCCTTGGCCTTGGCGAGACTGTCGGCATCGAAGGCGAAATCCTTCGGTTCTTCGCGGTGAAAACTCATCGGTCGATCTCGCCAAATACGATGTCGATAGAGCCGATGATGGCCACGATATCGGCCAGCATGTGCCCCTTGCCCATCATTTCGAGGGCCTGCAAATGGGCGTAGCCCGGTGCGCGGATCTTGCAGCGATAAGGCCGGTTCGTTCCATCCGACACCAGATAGACGGCGAATTCGCCCTTCGGCGCCTCGACCGCCGTATAGGTTTCCCCGGCGGGAACGCGCAAGCCCTCGGTGAATAGTTTGAAATGATGGATCAGCGCTTCCATCGAGCGCTTCATCTCGGCCCTGGGCGGCGGGCTGACCTTGCGGTCGTCCACCTTGGCGGGACCACCCGGCATCTTGGCCAGGCACTGCTTGATGATTTTCACGGACTCGCGCATTTCGACCATGCGCACCAGATAACGGTCATAGCCGTCGCCATGCTTGCCAATGGGAATGTCGAAATCCATCTCGGCATAGCTGTCGTAGGGCTGGGCCTTGCGCAGATCCCAGGCGATGCCGCTGGCGCGCAGATTGGGACCCGTAAAGCCCCAATCCAACGCCTGTTCTTGCGACACCACGCCGATATCCACCGTGCGCTGCTTGAAGATGCGGTTGTTGGTGACCAGCGTTTCGATGTCATCGAGAATCTTGGGGAAGGTTTCGGTCCAGGCGCCAATGTCGTCAAGCAGGGCCTGGGGCGTATCGAAGGCCACGCCGCCCGGACGGAAATAATTGGCGTGCAGGCGAGCGCCGCAAGCGCGCTCGTAGAATTCCATCAGCTTTTCGCGTTCCTCGAACCCCAGCAAGATGGGGGTCATGCCGCCGACATCCATCACATAGGCAGTGATGTTCAGCAGATGATTGAGGATGCGTCCGATCTCGCAATACAAGGTGCGGATCATCTTGCCCCTGGCCGGAACCTCGACGCCCATCAGCTTTTCCACGGCCAGCACGAAAGCGTGCTCCTGGTTCATGGTGCCGACGTAATCCAGGCGGTCGAAATAAGGCGTGGCCTGCAGATAGGTTTTGTTCTCGATCAGCTTTTCTGTGCCGCGATGCAACAGGCCGATATGCGGATCGGCGCGTTCGACCACTTCGCCGGTCATGCCCAGCACAAGACGCAGCACGCCGTGCGCCGCCGGATGCTGGGGGCCGAAATTGACGAAGTAGGTTTGCTCTTCCAGCATGCTCATCGTCTAGCCCTTCGCCTCGCTGCCCTTGTCCGGCTGGACCATGCCTTCCCAGGGGCTTAACGCATCGAAATTGCGGAATTCCTGCACCAGCTTCACCGGCTCGTAGACGATGCGCTTGGTCTGATCGTCGTAGCGCACTTCGTAATAGCCGGTCAGCGGGAAATCCTTGCGCAGCGGATAGCCTTCGAAATTATAGTCGGTCAGGATGCGCCGAAGATCGGGATGACCGTCGAAGGGAATGCCGTACATGTCGTAGACTTCGCGCTCGAACCAGCCCGCCGTGGAAAAGACGCCGGTCACGGTGGGAACGGCGTCGCCCTCGTCCACCGCCAGCTTCACGCGCACACGCTGGTTGTGCTTCATCGACAGCAGATTGTAGACCACCTCGAAACGATGTTCGCGGTCCGGAAAATCGACGCCGCAGATGTCCATCAGCTGCTTGAACATGCAGTTCGAATCGTCGCGCAAATAGGTCAGCACGTCGACGACGGCCTGCATGCGCGCCGTCACCACCAATTCGCCGCCGGCCAGATGCACGCCCATCACATCGTCTGGAAGCGCCGCCATAATGGTTTGACCCAACTCGTCGATCGGAAGCGTCATCTTGTTTTCCGCCTAGCGCAGGAAGGTTCCGGTGCGCCTGATCCGCTTCTGCAATTGCAGAATGCCGTAGATCAGCGCCTCGGCGGTGGGAGGGCAGCCGGGAACGTACACGTCCACCGGAACGATGCGGTCGCAGCCCCTGACGACGGAATAGGAATAATGGTAGTAACCGCCGCCATTGGCGCAGGAACCCATGCTGAGAACGTAGCGGGGTTCTGCCATCTGGTCATAGACCTTGCGAAGGGCGGGCGCCATCTTGTTGGTCAGCGTGCCCGCCACGATCATCAGATCGCTTTGACGCGGGCTGGGGCGGAAGACCACGCCGAAACGGTCGAGGTCGTAGCGCGAGCAACCGGCGTGAATCATTTCCACGGCGCAGCAGGCCAAACCGAAGGTCATCGGCCACATGCTGCCGGTTCTGGCCCAGTTGACGGCGGCGTCCAGGGTGGTGAGCAGGAATCCCTTGTCGGCCACTTCACCGGCGACGGCGGCGGCCAAGGCGTCGGGCGGCGTCTCTTTGGTCAATGTCACTCCCATTCCAAAGCGCCCTTCTTCCATTCATAGATGAAGCCGACCGTCAGCACGGCCAGGAAGATCATCATCGACCAGAAGCCGAACAGGCCGACGCTGCCCAGCGAAACCGCCCAGGGGAACAGAAAGGCCACTTCAAGATCGAAGATGATGAACAAGATGGAGACCAGATAGAAGCGCACGTCGAACCGGCTGCGCGCGTCAGAAAAAGGTTCGAAGCCGCATTCGTAGGGCGAGGCCTTCTCGGTGTCGGGCTTTTGGCGGGCGACGACCCAGGATGCGCCGACGGCAATGATGGAGATGGCGATGGCAATGGCCAGGAAAACAAGGATCGGGAGATATCCCTGGAGCAGATTGT
The DNA here is from genome assembly GCA_015231795.1 of Alphaproteobacteria bacterium. NCBI lineage: Bacteria > Pseudomonadati > Pseudomonadota > Alphaproteobacteria > Alphaproteobacteria bacterium. The sequence goes on from JADGAX010000001.1 coordinate 741,549, forward strand.
CCATTGCACCCACCTCGAAGCCTTTCCATTTTGGCGCACGCCCTTGCGGCGCGCCCGTCGCCCTGACCCGTTAACCCAGGCCTAGGGCTTGTCTCCCTGCCCCGGAGGTCTAGCAGAGCGGACCCCTGGCGTCAAACCGTTTTCAAGCCTGTAACGACAGGAGACGGCTGGGAAACATCGTGCTTCCGCCGTTAAATATCAACAAGTTGTGATGGAGGGTAAATGGCGGGAGTGACGGGGCTCGAACCCGCGACCTCCGGCGTGACAGGCCGGCGCTCTAACCAACTGAGCTACACCCCCGTAAAACGGAGGATGGCTGTGTATAGCCTTGCGTCTTCCATGTCAAGGAAGAGAAAGGGGGGACGCCATATTTAGGCGGGGTGGGTGCCGCCCTCGTCCTCATAGGCGTCCAGCACGTCGTAGGGCAATACCTTTTGCGGAAAATTGATCTGGGCCTTCAGCCAGTCCACGGCGACCAGCACGGCGCCTTCCTTGTCGCGCGCCTGCACATGCGAGGCCCAGGTCAGATGCCCGCCAGCCACGGAGAAGGCGAGTTTGACATACCAAGTCTTCAGCGAACCGGACATGAGCGTCCCCAAGTTGACAATCAGTTGCGGGGAGAATAACCCCGGACGGCGGCAGAATCCACCCGTTCGGATAGGGCGGCGGATAATTTGGTCAAAGCGCGTTCCCAGCCCTGGGCGTCGGCCCGGAACAACCGCAGACTGGGATACCAGGAACAGGCGTCGTCAAGCCCCCAGACCCAGTGCGCCCTGGCGGGCAGCAACACAAAGGCGGGGCGCCCCAACGCCCCCGCCAGATGGGCGATGGCGGTATCGACGCAGATCAGCAGACCGATTTGCGCCAAGAGAGCGGCGGTGTCCTCAAAATCGGTCATCCCAGCCGACAAGTCGGCAAGCGGCTCTGGGCCGGGCCAATCCGCCGCCTCACCGCCGGACGCGCCCAATTGCAGGCTGTAAAAAGAGGCATCGGCCGTGTTTGCGACGAACGGAGCCAATTGCGACAGCGACAAGGCCCTCGCCTTCTGGTGCCGGTCATCCACCCGCCCGCTCCACACCAGCCCAATCTTAAAGCCTGAACCCGGCAACGCCTTGGCCGAAGAAGCCGCCAGATAGGGAGGACGGGGCCTTTCTTGCCCAAATATCCGCATCCGATAGGCCAAGCTCATCAGCATGACGAAACGGTCGAAGGAGGGCAGCGGCTCTCCCGTGGTCACCACCAGGGCCACGCCGGGGACCAAGGACAGCAAGCGCTTCAATTCGGGCGGCACGACCAGAACCAATCGGCGGCAACGTTTGGCCGCCAGGGGCAGAAAGCGGGCGAACTGGATCATGTCGCCGAACCCCTGCTCGGCCAGCACCAGCAGCGTGCCGTCAAAGGCCTCGCCATCCCAACTTAGTTCAGCCGGTGGATGCCAAGCGGGACGGTTGAAACTGTCCCAGCGCCGTTCGTAAAGAGCCAGGCCGCGCTCCTCGTCGCCTTGCAGCAACAGAAGATGGGCCAGATTGTAGGCGGCCACGCCCTGGGCCGGATCGAGCGCCAAGGCCCGCTCAAGCGCCTGACGGGCCGCTGCGAAGTCGCCGCTTTCGAAGCGGCAGACCCCCAAGGCCGAATGCAGACCGGCATTGTCGGGATGATGATGGGTCAAGTCATCCAGCAGGCGGACAGCCTCGGAAATTCGCCCCTGCCGCCACAGGGCATGCGCCGCATCGAAACGATCCTGATCGGATGAACCAGCCGCCATATGTCCCTGGCTTCGACGCATTGGTGGGCGATGAGGGATTCGAACCCCCGGCCCCCTCGGTGTAAACGAGATGCTCTACCGCTGAGCTAATCGCCCTATATGTCCTGACGCGCCACTGTACCCAACTTTTCGAAAATGACAATGCCGGCCGCCCAGGAGCAGCCGGCATCGTTGAAACGAACAAAAAATCACTTGCTGTTGACGGCGTCCTTCAGACCCTTGCCGGCCTTGAACTTCGGCTGCTTGGAAGCTGGGATGCTGATGGTCTCGCCGGTGCGCGGATTGCGGCCTTCCGACTTCGCGCGCTTGGAGACATTGAAGGTGCCGAAACCCACCAGACGCACTTCCTGGCCCTTCTTGAGCGAATCGGTAATGGAATCGAATACGGCGTCCACGGCCTTGGCGGCGTCGGTCTTGGACAGGCTGGTCTTGGTGGCGACAGACGCCACGAGGTCGTTCTTATTCACTTAAGGCCCCCTTTGTTGATGTCACGAACCAGTCCCGGGAGCGAGACGGGCATTTTGAGGGGCGAAGTCTAGACATCAGTTTTTTTCGCCGTCAATGAATCGAATCGTTTTTTCCCCAGTTTTCTGCGCTTTTCACGGCAATTATGGAAAATTTGTTCGGTTTTCCGCATAAAAACGCCCATGATCGACATGGAACGACCCAAAAACAAAACACGGATGCGCTTGGCGGCGTCATCCGTGTCTTGAAAGGTCAGGATCGAATAAGCGGTCAGTGCGTAATGACCGCCTGGGATTCCGCTTCTCCGCCCTTCTTCTTTTCGGCGGCCTTGGCTTCTTCCAACGCCTCGTCCCATTCGATCGGCGCCAGTTCGCGCACCAAGGCGTGCTTCAGAACTTCGTCAACCGTGGTCATGGCCAGGATGGTCATTCCCTTCTTCACATTGTCGGGAATCTCGGCCAAGTCCTTTTCATTGTCCTTGGGAATCAGCACCGTCTTGATGCCCGCCCGCAGGGCCGCCAACAGTTTTTCCTTCAAGCCGCCGATGGGCAACACACGACCGCGCAAGGTGATCTCGCCGGTCATCGCCACATCCTTGCGCACCGGCACGCCGGTTAACGCTGAAACGATGGCGGTGCACATGGCCACGCCCGCCGAAGGTCCGTCCTTGGGTGTCGCGCCCTCGGGCACATGCACATGGATGTCGCGCTTGTCGAAATAAGGCGGCTTGATGCCCAGCGAGACCAGTCGTGAACGCACGTAAGAGCGCGCCGCCTGCACCGATTCCTGCATCACGTCGCCCAGCTTGCCGGTATGCGACACCGCACCCTTGCCGGGCATGACGACGGCTTCGATGTTCAAAATCTCGCCGCCCACTTCCGTCCAGGCCAAGCCGGTCACCACGCCGACCAGATCGTGATCTTCCAACTCGCCATAGCGGAATTTGCGCACGCCCGCGTACTTCTCAAGGTTCTTGGGCGAAACGCGAACCTGCTTCAAATTCTTGACCAGGATGTCGCGGGTCGCCTTGCGGGTGAGATTCGCCAATTCGCGTTCAAGGTTGCGCACGCCGGCTTCCCGCGTGTAATAGCGGATGACGTCGCGCAGGCCTTCCTCGGTGATGCTCCATTCGCCCTTTTTCAGCCCCGCCGCCTTGATCTGCTTGGGGATCAAGTGACGATGCGCGATCTCGACCTTCTCATCCTCGGTATAGCCGTGGATGCGGATGATCTCCATGCGGTCAAGCAAGGGCTGCGGCATATGCAGCGTGTTGGCGGTGGTGACGAACATCACCTCCGACAGGTCGTAATCGACCTCGAGATAATGGTCGTTGAAGGTGTTGTTCTGCTCGGGGTCCAGCACCTCAAGCAGCGCCGACGACGGATCGCCCCGCCAGTCCTGGCCCAGCTTGTCGACCTCGTCCAGCAGGAACAGCGGGTTCGAGGTCTTGGCCTTCTTCATGCCCTGGATCACCTTGCCCGGCATCGAGCCGATATAGGTGCGCCGATGGCCGCGGATTTCCGATTCATCGCGCACGCCGCCCAGGCTCATGCGCACGAAATTGCGCCCCGTCGCCTTGGCCAGCGATTTGCCCAGCGAGGTCTTGCCGACGCCCGGCGGGCCGACCAAGCACAAGATGGGTCCCTTGACCGAATTGGTCCTGGCCTGCACGGCCAGATATTCCAAGATGCGCTCCTTGACCTTGTCCAGCCCGTAATGTTCGGCATCGAGAATCTTGGAAGCGGCCTTGATGTCGTGCTTGATCTTGGTGCGCTTCTTCCAGGGGATCGACAGCATCCAGTCCAGATAGTTGCGCACCACCGTGGCTTCTGCCGACATCGGACTCATGCTTTTCAGCTTCTTCAGTTCGCCCAGGGCCTTTTCCAGGGCCTCCTTGGACAGCTTGGTCTTCTTGATGCGTTCCTCGATCTCGCCAGCTTCGTCCTTGGCTTCCTCGCCCTCGCCCAGCTCCTTCTGAATCGCCTTCAACTGCTCGTTCAGGTAATATTCGCGCTGGGTCTTCTCCATCTGGCGCTTGACCCGGTTGCGGATCTTGCGCTCGACCTGCAGCATGCCGATCTCGGCTTCCATATAGCCGAAGACGCGCTCCAGCCTTTCCGGCACCGACACGGTTTCCAAAAGCTCCTGCTTCTCGGAAATCTTCAGCGCCAGATGCGAGGCCACGGTATCGGCCATCTTGCTGGTGTCTTCGATCTGGTTCAGCGAAACCAGCACCTCGGGCGGAATCTTCTTGTTCAGCTTGATGTATTGCTCGAACTGCCCGACCACCGAACGGCCCAGCGCCTCAAGCTCTTGCGGCTCGCCGGGCTTTTCGTCCAGCACCTGGGCATAAGCCTCGAAGAAGCTGTCATTGTCGGAAAAGCCCTGGATCTTGGCGCGCTTGCCGCCCTCGACCAGAACCTTCACGGTTCCGTCGGGCAGGCGCAGAAGCTGCAGCACGGTGGAGACCGTGCCCACCTGATAAATGTCGTCGGATGACGGATCGTCCTGCGCCGCGTTCTTCTGGGCGACCAGCAGAATCTGCTTGTCGTCCTTCATCACGTCTTCAAGGGCGCGCACCGATTTTTCGCGGCCCACGAAGAGCGGCACGATCATGTGCGGGAAGACCACGATGTCCCGGAGCGGCAAAACCGGAAATAGATCACCGCGCGGCAATTCAGACATAAAACCTCTTCTCATCTATTGGGCGGCCAGGAATTCCCCCGCCGCCGACACCTTATAAGGTGGATCAGGAATTTCAGATGTTCAATAGGGGTTTAAGGGAAATGGCGAAAAATGCGCTTCTTGAAGATAGGACCGCGAACGGGAGATTCCCGGAGCTTATAAAAACTCCGTGGAATCTCAGGAATCTTCAGGCGAGTCTAGAAAACGCTAGGCCGATTCGCCACCGCGCTTCTCGGCATAGGAAAGCAAGGGGCTGGTGCGTCCCTCGGCCACTTCGCCGGAAATCACCACCTCGTCAACCTCGGTCATCGAGGGCAGATCGAACATGGTGTCGAGCAGAATGCTTTCCATGATCGACCGCAGGCCGCGGGCGCCGGTCTTGCGCTGGATGGCCTTGGCGGAGATGGTTTTGTAGGCGTCTTCCGTGAAGGTCAGACGCACGTTTTCCATCTCGAACAGGCGCTGATACTGCTTGACCAGCGCGTTCTTGGGCTTGGTCAGAATGTCGATCAGCGCCGATTCGTCCAGATCGTCGAGGGTGGCGACCACCGGCAGACGACCCACGAATTCGGGAATCAGTCCGAATTTCAGCAAATCTTCCGGCTCGAGCAGACGCAAAACTTCGCCGGTACGCCGTTCGTCGGCGGCCCGCACGTCGGCGCCGAAACCGATCGAAGTGCCCTTGGTGCGCATGCTGATGATCTTGTCCAAACCAGCAAAAGCGCCGCCGCAGATGAACAAGATGTTTGTGGTGTCGACCTGCAAGAATTCTTGCTGGGGATGCTTGCGCCCGCCCTGGGGTGGCACCGAAGCCACCGTGCCTTCCATGATCTTCAAAAGGGCCTGCTGCACGCCCTCGCCCGAAACGTCGCGGGTGATCGAGGGGTTGTCGGACTTGCGGCTGATCTTGTCGACCTCGTCGATATAGACGATGCCGCGCTGCGCCCGCTCGACATTGTAGTCGGCGGCCTGCAACAGCTTCAGGATGATGTTCTCGACATCCTCGCCCACGTAACCGGCCTCGGTCAGCGTGGTGGCGTCGGCCATGGTGAAGGGCACGTCCAGGATGCGGGCCAGCGTCTGGGCCAGCAGCGTCTTGCCGCAGCCGGTGGGGCCGATCAGCATGATGTTCGACTTGGCCAGTTCGACGTCGTTGGTCTTGCCCTGATGGGCCAAGCGCTTGTAGTGGTTATGGACGGCCACCGACAGCACCTTCTTGGCGTGACCCTGGCCGATAACGTAATCATCCAGCACGGTCAGGATATCGCGCGGGCTGGGGATGCCGTCCCTGGTGCGCACCAGATGCGTCTTGTGCTCCTCGCGGATGATGTCCATGCACAACTCGACGCATTCGTCGCAGATGAACACCGTGGGACCGGCGATCAGCTTGCGCACCTCGTGCTGGCTTTTGCCGCAGAAGGAGCAATAGAGCGTGTTCTTCGAGTCGCCACCGACAGGCTTATTCATAGAAACATCCTTTTTATCCGCATGGGGGGCGCGCCAGCGATGACGGGCACCCGCGAATCAACATATTAACGCCAAGCCCACGCCCCCCACAACCGGCAAAATGGGGGCTGGAACGAAGGCGAACGAAGGAAGAATGCGAAAATTGGGCGTCCGCGACGCCATCAGGGTGATTCAGATGCGGAATTACCCGAAATTATGGTCGGAGTGAGAGGATTCGAACCTCCGGCCCCTAGCTCCCGAAGCTAGTGCTCTACCAGGCTGAGCTACACTCCGCCGACGCGAAGGCGCGTATATATCCTTAAGGAAGCCTCATGGCAAGGGGGGCATTATTGCGTCATGCCCAGACTTGTTCCGGGCATCCACGCCCAGTGGGCCGTCAGAACATGGATGGCCGGGTCAAGCCCGGCCATGACATTGAAGAACCGGCGTCTGAGGGCAAACAATGGGAGCGCAGCGACCTAGGCCCAACGGGCCGCGCGCCTAATGGCGCGAGAGCCAAGGGTTGCGGAGCAACCCGCCCGGCGCTTGAGGGCAAACAATGGGAGCGCAGCGACCTAGGCCCAACGGGCCGCGCGCCTAATGGCGCGAGAGCCAAGGGTTGCGGAGCAACCCGCCCGGCGCCTGAGGGCAGAACTAATAAGCCCGTTCGATGCAGAAATCGACGATGTCCAGCAGGGCTTGCTTTTCCGGGCCTTGCTTGAAGATGCCCAGGGCGTCGCGGGCCATGGCGCCGTAATGACGCGCCCGGTCCACGGTATCGGACAGGCAGGCATGGCGGGTCATCAGCCCGATGGCGCGTTCCAAATCGCCCTCGGCCTGATCGAGGTCTTCCAATGTGCGCCGCCAGAAGGCGCGCTCTTCCTCGTCGCCGCGCAAATAGGCCAGAATGACCGGCAGCGTGATCTTGCCTTCGCGGAAATCGTCGCCCACCGCCTTGCCCAGCACGGCCTGCTTGGCCGAATAATCCAGCACATCGTCGATCAGCTGGAAGGCGATGCCCAGATTGAGGCCATAGCTTTCCAACGCCAGTTCCTCGGTCATCGGACGGTCGGCCACCACGCCGCCCACCCGGCAGGCGGCGGCGAACAGGGCGGCCGTCTTGGCGCGGATCACTTCCAGATAAGAAGCCTCGCTGGTGCCGGTATCGTTGGCGGTGATCAATTGCAGCACCTCGCCCTCGGCGATCACCGAACTGGCGCGCGACAGAATGGCCAGCACGGAAAGCGAGCCGTCCTCGACCATCAGCTCGAACGAGCGCGAGAACAAGAAGTCGCCGACCAGCACGCTGGCCTTGTTGCCCCACACGGCGTTGGCGCTTTCCTGGCCGCGACGCAGATCGCTTTCGTCGACCACGTCGTCATGCAACAGTGTGGCGGTATGGATGAATTCGACGCAGGCCGCCAGCCTGACGCTGCGGTCGCCCGCGCGATAGCCGCACATCTTGGCCGAAGCCAAGGTCAGCATGGGTCGCAAACGCTTGCCGCCCGCGGCAATGATATGGCTGGCCAATTGGGGGATCAGGGCGACCGGACTATGCATGCGCTCGACGATGGTGCGGTTGACCCGCTCGAGGTCATCCTTCACCAGTCCCAATAGCACATTGAAGCTGTCAGCGCGCTTTTCGCGCTCACCTTCCAGACTGACGACGACAGCCACGCGCACCCATCCTCTCAAAACACATCGGCCCGGTTGACGCGGACCCTGGATGGCTTGAGCATAGGGGGGTCACAAAGCCCAGGTCAAGCATGAGCACTCTTTCATGTAGCGAGAAATTCACCGAAGACGCGCTTCTCGGCGGGCGCGTGAAGTTGCTGCAACCGCGAAATGGCTATCGGGCGGCCATCGATCCGGTGCTGCTGGCCGCCGCCATCCCTGCAAAAGCAGGACAATCCGCAATCGAACTGGGCCTGGGATCGGGAGCGGCGGCGCTGTGCCTGTTGATCCGGGTTGCGGGGATGAAACAGATCACCGGCCTTGAATTTGACTTTGGTCAAGCCGAATTGGCGCGCCGCAACGCTTGCCTGAACGGCATGCAGGACCTGTTGCGCGTCGTCGAGGGCGATGCCGCCCATCCGCCAAGCGATATCCCGCGCAATCATTTCGACCACGCCTTCATGAATCCTCCCTTTCTGGAAGGCGGGCGACATGATGCGCCGCCCGACCCGGGCAAGGCGCTGGCCCATATCGACACCAAGGACTTGCTTGCCGCTTGGATCAGCGTGGCCGGAAAATTGCTGAAACCCAAAGGCACGCTGACTTTGATTCATCGCGCCGACCGATTGGATCAGATACTTGGGGCGCTGGCGCCGGGCTTTGGCAGCCCCGTCATCCTGCCCCTTTGGCCGCGCGCCAACGAAAGCGCCAAACGCGTCATCGTGCAGGCGGTCAAGACGGGCCGGGCGGCTTGTAAGTTGCTTCCCGGACTGGTACTGCATGACGCCAACGGCTACACGGTGGAGGCAATGAGCGTCCTGCGTGACGCCGCCCCCCTCGATCTTAGCCGATAAGCATGGACAACAAGAGCCATCTCTTTGAAATCGTTCTTCTTCTAAGCGCGGCCGTGGCTGCGGTCCCCTTGTTTCGCCGTCTGAAGCTGGGGGCCATCCTGGGTTATCTGGCCGCCGGAACCCTGATCGGCCCCTGGGGCGTCGGCCTGATCAAAGAAACCGAGGACATGCGCCAACTTTCCGAGTTCGGCGTCGTTTTCCTGCTGTTCCTGATCGGACTTGATCTCAAACCGTCGCGCCTCAAGGTCATGCACCGCCAGATTTTCGGCTTGGGAACCGCGCAATTGCTGGTGACCGGCCTGGTCCTGACGGTGGCGGCCAATATGCTGGGGCTGGCTGGCGGCGCTTCACTGGTGGTGGGTTTCGCCCTGGCCCTGTCTTCCACCGCCTTCGGCCTGCAAATGCTGACCGAGCGCAACGAACTGTCGTCGCGCCACGGTCGGGCCAGTTTCGCCGTGCTGCTGTTGCAAGACATCGCCGTCGTCCCCCTGCTGCTTTTGGTGACCTTGCTGGCGGGCGACGCCAGCTTCTCCTGGACCGCCATCGGCAAGGCGGCGGCCACCGCAGCGATCGCCCTGGGCGGCATGATCTTGCTTGGCCGCACGCTGCTAAGACCCCTGATGCGTCTGGTGGCGGGCGCCAAGAATCCGGAAATCTTCACCGCCCTGGCCGTGCTGCTGATTTTGGGTTCTGCCGCCTTGTTCGAACATCTGGGCATGTCGATGGCGTTGGGCGCCTTTTTGGCGGGACTGATGCTGGCCGATTCAGAATTCCGCCATCAAGTCGAAGCCGATATCCAACCCTTCCGTGGCTTCCTGCTGGGCCTGTTTTTCATGTCGGTCGGCATGACGACCGATTTCGGCCTGCTGGCCAAGGACGGGCTTAAGATCGCCGCACTGGTCCTGGGCCTGCTGACCATCAAGGGCGCCATCCTCTATGGGCTTTCCCTGATATTCGGCCATACAAAGTCGGATTCCTTGCGCATTTCCGTTCTGCTATGTCAAAGCGGCGAATTCGCCTTCGTCCTTTTCGGACTGGCCCAAAGGGAAGGCATTCTGGCAGGCGACACCGGCCGCATGCTGGTTCTGGCCGTCTCGCTGTCGATGGCGGCAACGCCTCTGGTCGATCTGCTGGGGGCGAAACTTCTGAAGCGCTTCAAGCGCGGCGAACCGGTCATCGACCTGCCCGAGATCGCCAAAGACATTTCGGCAAAGCCCCCCGTGCTGATCGCCGGATTCGGCCGCGTCGGCAAAACGGTCGCCCGCATGCTGGCCAGCAACGGCATTCCCTATATCGGCCTGGACAAAGACCCCGACCGCGTTCTGGAATGCCGCAACCAGGGATTCGAGGTCTTCTACGGCGACGCCAGCCACCCCACCGTTCTGAAAGCGGCGGGGGCCACCGAGACATGCCTGGCCGTGGTGACGCTGGATCAGACGGCGGCGGCCGAGCGCACCGTGCACGCGCTGCGCCACCATTTTCCCAAGGCCAACATCTTCGCGCGCGCCCGCGATCACCGTCAGGGCAACGCCCTGATGGCCGCCGGGGCTTCGGTTTGCGTGCCGGAAACATTGGAAGCCAGCTTGCAATTGGGCGGTGCTGCGCTGCGCGAATTGGGCGCTGGCGAGAACGATGTGGAAGGACTGATCTCCGAACTTCGTAAGGAGAATTACCTACGGGTTCATCAGGGGAGGTAATCGACCGCGTTTTTGGCAACCATGACGCGGAAACAAAAATACAGGGATTCCAACCGATGCACCATGTGCCCGCCACCTTGTTTGGCCTTGACCCGTTATGGCTGTCCAGCCTGATCCTGATCGTCACCTACGCCGTCATCATTTCCGAGAAGATCAACCGCGCCATCGCGGCACTGGCGGGGGCCGGCGTCATGATTCTCGCCGGAGCGCTCAATCAGGAAATGGCGGTCAGGGGCATCGACTTCAACACCATAGCGCTTCTGACCGGCATGATGATCATCGTGGCCATCACCAGAAAATGCGGCGTCTTCCAGTATGTCGCCGTCGTCTCGGCCAAACTCGTCAAGGCCAATCCGGCGGGCGTTCTGCTGATGCTGCAAGTCATCACAGCTGTCTTTTCCGCCCTGCTGGACAATGTGACGACGGTGCTGTTGATCGTGCCGGTCACGCTGGTGATCTGCGAAGAATTGAAGATCAAGCCCTATCCGGTGCTGGTGGCGGAAATCTTCGCCTCGAACGTCGGCGGCACGGCGACCTTGATCGGCGACCCGCCCAATATCCTGATCGGCTCGGCGACCGGCATGTCCTTCAACGAGTTTGTCTTCAATCTGGCCCCCATCGCCATCGTTCTGCAGGTCATGTATCTGGGCATCTTCCACTTCATATGGGGCCGCAAGATGCGCGCCTCGGACGAGAATCGCGCCCGCGTCATGGCGATGGACGAAAGACTGGCGATTACCGACGCGCGGCTGTTGAAGCAATCGATGGGCGTTCTGGCCCTTGTCATTCTGGGCTTCGTGATGGCGCATCCTTTGCACCTGGAACCCGGCACCATCGCCATGACCGGAGCGGCCATCTTGATGCTGCTCAACAATTTCGGCAAAAAGGCCGAAGACCAGTCGGAACATGTCCATCACACATTCGGCGAAGTGGAATGGGTGACCATCTTCTTCTTCGTCGGCCTGTTCATCGTGGTGGCGGGCGTTGAGCATGCCGGGCTTTTGAACCTGCTGGCCGAAAAGATGCTGGCCCTGACCGGCGGCGACATGAAAGCGACCGCCCTGGCCATTCTGTGGTCGTCGGCCATTCTGTCGGCCATCGTCGACAACATTCCCTTCGTCGCCACCATGATTCCGCTGATTGAAAGCATGGCGCCTGCCTTTGGCGGCCCAGAAGCGCTGAAACCCCTTTGGTGGTCGCTGTCGCTGGGGGCCTGCCTGGGCGGCAACGGCACCTTGATCGGCGCTTCGGCCAATCTGACCGTGGCGGGACTGGCCGAGCGCGGCGGCGTTACCTTCCGCTTTCTGCCCTTCATGAAACTGGCTTTCCCTTTAATGCTGATTAGCATCGCCATTTCAAACATCTATGTGATGTGGCGTTACCTGTAACTGCAGGAACAGAGCACTTGCCAAGCGAACAGCCTGACGTCATCATGATAAATACCTAGGGGAATACCATGAGCTGCAAAGACATCATGAACAGTGCGCCGCCGGTCCTTCAAAAGGGGACCACCGTGGCTGATGCCCTGGCGCTGCTGTGCCAGGAAAAGCGCATGAATCTGCCCGTGACCGACGCCAAGGGGCGTTATCTCGGCCTGTTCGGGGCGCATCAGATTTTGATGCTGGCCTTGCCCAAGGGCGCCAGGGCCGACGACGAGCAGCGCCTCGCCTTCATTGCCGACACAGTTGGCGACGTTGTCAGCCGGTTGAAGTCGGTGGCGGCACATCCGGTCGAACGCTATATGGACAGCGAATCGGAAACGCTGACTCCCGATACCCCCTTGGTTGAAACCTTGCATATTTTATATCTGCGCCGCGAGGACCTGCCCGTGGTCGATCCCGCCAGCCAGCAATTGGTGGGCATCGTCACCATCCGCAGCTCGCTAGGCAAATTGATGGTGAGCGGATAATGCATCCAGAAGGCGGCGCTGTGACGACCATTCTGTTTGGCCTCGACCCCATGTGGGTGTCCGGCGTCATTCTGATCGCCACCTACGCCGCCATCATGAGCGAAAAGATCAACCGCGCCATCGTCTCATTGCTGGGCGCTGGCGTCATGATCCTGGTGGGCGTGCTCAATCAGGAAATGGCCGTGCGCGGGGTGGACTTCAACACCATCGCCCTTTTGACCGGCATGATGATCATTGTGTCCGTCACCAGAAAATCCGGCGTCTTTCAGTATGTCGCCATTTGGTCGGCCAAACAGGTCAAGGCCAATCCGGCGGGCATCATGCTGATGCTGCAAATCGTCACCGCCGTCTTTTCGGCCCTGCTCGACAACGTGACCACCGTGCTTTTGATCGTGCCGGTCACCATGGTCATTTGCGACGAATTGAAGATCAAACCCTATCCCATCCTGGTCGCCGAAATCTTCGCCTCCAATATCGGCGGCACCTCGACCCTGATCGGCGATCCGCCCAACATCATCATCGGCTCGGCCACCGGCCTGACCTTCAACGACTTCCTGTTCAACTTGGCCCCCGTGGCCATTGTGGTGCAGATCGTCACCGCCGCCATTTTCCATGTCATGTGGGGCAGAAAACTGCACGCCACGGCGGAAAACCGCGAGCGGGTGATGAAGTTCAACGAGCTTGAAGCCATCACCGACTGGCGGCTCTTGAAACAGTCTTTGTCCGTGGTTTTTCTGGTCATTCTGGGCTTCGTGCTGGCTCGCCAGCTGCATCTTGAACCCGGCACCATCGCCATGACCGGCGCCGCCGTGCTGATGCTGCTGGCCAATTTCGGGCGCGACGCCGAAACCCAAAGCCATGAAGTGCATCACACCTTCACCGAAGTCGAATGGATCACCATTTTCTTCTTCGTCGGCCTTTTCATGGTGGTCAGCGGCGTCGAACATGCGGGCGTTTTGAAGATGCTGGCCGAGCACTTGATCGCCGCCACCGGCGGCGACTTGGCCGTGACCGCCATCGCCATCCTTTGGTCGTCGGCCATCCTGTCGGCGGTCATCGACAACATTCCCTTCGTCGCCACCATGATCCCGCTGATCAAGAACATGGCGCCCACCTTCGGCGGACCTGAAGGGCTGCTTCCTCTTTGGTGGTGCCTAAGCCTGGGCGCCTGCCTGGGCGGCAACGGCACCTTGATCGGCGCCTCGGCCAACCTGACCGTGGCCGGACTGGCCGAGCGCGGCGGCACGGCCTTCAAATTCATCCCTTATATGAAAATCGCCTTCCCCTTGATGCTGATCAGCATCGTGATCAGCACCTTTTACGTCTGGTGGCGCTATCTTTAGCTGGCTGCGCGAATAATCGCCTTGGGGCACCCCCCAAGGCGATTGTGTCGGCGATGCGAATCAGGACTTATGCTCGTCTTGCACTTGCTTCCTGGCGATGTGCAGGAACTCGCCCAGTTTCTCGCGGATGGTCTGGTGGTCGGCCTTGCCGTCCAGATCCTTGGCCAGCTTGCGCACCACGTCCTCGTCGCCCTTTTCCTCGAAATCGGCATGCACGACGTCCTTGGCGTAATCCATCGCCGCCTGGCCGATCAGCCCCAGCAATTCGGCGGCCCACAGGCCTGCCAGCTTGTTCCTGCGGGCTACCGCCTTGAATTCCAAGGCCTCGTCTTGCTGATGCTTTTGCTCGTGGGCTTTGCTTGTCTTGCGAATGTCAACCATGGTGGCGTCCTTGTTTGTGATTTGAAGCGCATTGTGATCCAGCCCGGTCAGGGCCGCAAGCGCCCTGCTTGCCCTGCCAGCGGGTTTCACGTATGATCCCAACACTTTGTCGTTACGGGGATGTCCATGTTCAAGCCCTTGCGTTTGCCCGCCATTGCTCTGGCCGCGTCCGTGGCCATGACCGCCCTTCCCGCCCATGCCGTGGCGCCGGGAATAGCACCCGCTGTGTTCATCGGCGTCTTCACCGCCGCCGGACCCGTACTGACCTTGGGCCAGGAAGCCCTGGCCAGCGTCGGCTTTTCCAATTCCGAGCAGCGCGCCAAGGCCGAGGAAGCCCTGAAAACCGCCGATTGGGAAAAAGCCAAGCGCGTTTCCCTCAAGCTGGAAGACGATCTCATCAGCCCGGCTTGGCTGCGCCTGAAGGCTGGACAGCCCTATATTCTGGTTCTGGAGAATACCGACGGCGATTCGGGCACCCTGCGCGCCGCCGATTTCTTCGCCAATGCCGCCTCCAACTCCTCCTCCACCCTGGGCATGGTGGGCGTAGGCGCCGAAGAAAAGCGCGAAATCCGCCTGCTGGTCCTGGAGAAGGGCGTCTATGACATGGATATGGGCCTGTTCTCCACCGCCTGGGGCATTCTGGGCAAGATCGAAGTTTACTGATTGACGCTTGATTCCCGAACCGGGGTCGCTATGCTGCCCCCGGGAGACCGGCGACGGACGAGTTCCTCGCCAACCCGGTCAGGTCCGGAAGGAAGCAGCCGTAACGAGTTCAGATTCGGGTCGGCGTCCGGTCTCCCACCCTTTAGGCTTCCTTTGAACTCGCCATGACAGAACCCGCCGCCTACCGCGTTCTGGCGCGCAAGTACCGCCCGACCACCTTCGCCGACTTGATCGGCCAGGAAGCGATGGTGCGCACGCTGAGAAACGCCATCGCCAGCGGCAGGCTTGCCCACGCCTTCGTGCTGACCGGCGTGCGCGGCGTCGGCAAAACCACCACGGCCCGCATCATCGCCCGCGCCCTCAACTGCGCCGAAGGCCCCACCGACAAGCCTTGCGGCATCTGCGCCCACTGCACCTCGATCGCCGAAGACCGGCATGTCGATGTGCTGGAAATGGACGCCGCCAGCCGCACGGGCGTCAACGACATCCGCGAGATCATCGAAGGGGTGCGCTACCGCCCCACCCAGGCCCGTTTCAAGATCTACATCATCGACGAAGTGCATATGCTGTCGACCGCCGCCTTCAACGCGTTGTTGAAAACGCTGGAAGAGCCGCCCGAGCATGTGAAATTCATCTTCGCCACCACCGAAATCCGCAAGGTGCCGATCACCGTTTTGTCGCGCTGCCAGCGCTTCGACCTGAAGCGCGTCGATTCCGACATGCTGGCCGCCCATTTCGCTAATATCGCCGAAAAGGAAGGCGCTGCCGCCGAGCCGGGCGCCTTGGCCCTGATCGCCAGAGCCGCCGACGGCTCGGTGCGTGACGGCTTGTCGCTGCTGGATCAGGCGATTTCGCATGGCGAAGGCAAGATCGACGAGGCCCTGGTGCGCGACATGCTGGGATTGGCCGACCGGGTGCGCACCTTCGATCTTTTCGAATCCGTGATGAAGGGCGAGATGGCTCAGGCCCTTGATCTGCTTGGCCAATCCTATGCCAGCGGGGCCGATCCCGCCGTGGTGCTGGAAGACATGCTGGAACTGGTGCATTGGCTGACCCGGGTCAAACTGGCCCCGCAGTTGGCCGAAGCGCCGGGCGTTGCGGAAGCGGAACGCGTGCGCGGAGGTGGGATGGCCTCCAGCCTGTCCATGGCCTCGCTGACCCGCGCTTGGCAAATGCTGCTGAAGGGGCTTTCGGAGGCCAGAAGCGCCCCCTCGCCCTTGCAGGCCGCCGAAATGGTGCTGATCCGCTTGGCCTTCGCCGCCGATCTGCCCAGCCCCGCCGACGCGGTGGAAGCGGTGCGGCGCAACCCGCCCGCCAATCCGGGCGGCCCCATGACGTCGCCCTCCCCGTCCGGTGGCGGAGCCAGGGCCGTGGCTGGCGGAGGAAGCGTCAGCTACGACAGCGCGCCCGCCCCAGCGCCCCGCGCCGCCATCGCCATGCCGCAGACCTTTGCCGAGGCGGTGGCCTTGTTCGCCGAACGCCTCGAGCCGGTGATCACCGCCCATTTGCAGGCCAGCGTGCATCTGGTTCATTTCGAGCCGGGGCGTATCGAGATCAATCCCATGGCGCATGCGCCCAAGGATTTGGCCAACCGGGCAGGCGCGCTGCTGACCGAATGGACCGGCAAACGCTGGGTGGTCAGCGTTTCGAACAAGCCGGGCCAGGAAACCCTGCGCGGCCAGGAACTGGCCGAAGTCGCCAAGAAAAAAGCTGATGCGGCAAGACACCCGCTGGTGCAGGCCGTGCTGGCCGCCTTTCCCGACGCCAGCATCGAAGCCGTGCGCGCCGCAGCGATTCCCGAAGCCGAAGCCGTGGTTTTCGACACCCTTCCCGACATGCCAACCCAGGACGAGGACCTATGAAGAATATCGGACAGTTGATGAAGCAGGCCCAGCAGATGCAAAGCAAGATGGCCGAGATGCAGGCCAAGCTGGCCGAAGCCGAAATGAGCGGCGCTTCCGGCGGCGGCATGGTCGCCATCACCGTCAACGGCAAGGGCGACATCAAAAAGATCTCCATCGACCCCAAGATTTTGAATGCCGACGACAAGGAAATGGTGGAAGACCTGATCGTCGCCGCCTACAACGACGCCAAGGCCAAGGTGGAAGCCTTCATGCAAGAAGAGATGGCGAAGATGACGGGCGGCTTGCAGTTGCCGCCTGGAATGAAATTGCCGTTTTAATGCGTCCATTCCATTCGTCATGCCCGGACTTGATCCGGGCATCCATGGATCGCCGGGTCAAGCCCGGCGATGACGACAAGGGAATATCACCTTGAACAGCCCGGAAATCGAACATCTCATCCATCTTCTGTCGCGCCTGCCGGGCCTGGGGCCGCGCTCGGCCAGACGCGCCGCGCTGACGCTGCTGAAAAAGCGCGACACGTTGCTGGAACCTTTGGCCAAGGCGATGAGCGATGCGGCGGCGGCCATTCGCACCTGCCCCGACTGCGGTAATCTGGATACGCAAACGCCCTGCGCCATCTGCGCGGACCAACGGCGCGACGCCAGCATCATCTGCGTGGTGGCCGATGTCGCCGATCTGTGGGCGCTGGATCGCTCGGGTTCTTATCGCGGGCTTTACCATGTGCTGGGCGGAACGCTGTCGGCGTTGGATGGCATCGGCCCCGACGATCTGAACCTAACCCGCCTGATCGAGCGCGTGGCGGACAAAAGCGTCAATGAAGTCATCCTGGCCCTGGGCGCCACCGTCGCCGGTCAGGCGACGGCGCATTATCTGGCCGAACGGCTGGAACGTCCCGATTTGCAGATTTCCGGCCTGGCCCATGGCGTGCCGGTGGGCGGCGAACTCGACTATCTGGACGATGGCACGCTAAGTGCGGCCATGACGGCCAGAAGACCGGTGTGATCTACTTTCCGTTGGTGGCCGACAGGACCACCGTATCGCCGGTGATGACGAAGGTGACTTCGCCGTCCTTGGCCTTGTAGGTCCAACGTTCGACCGGTCCCAGCTTGTCCACGCTTTGCGGACGCCCCAGAACGGACTCCAGCTTGGCGCGGGTTTCGACGCCTTCAGACTTCTTGACGATATCCGCCTTGGTCGGATCGCCGCAGGCGATTAGCAGCAGCGGCAAAGCCAGGATCAATCGGCGCATGGCAAAATTTCCTTTCATACAGCTTCCACCGTCAGCACGGAACCATCGGCGCCCGTGATGCGCACCTGAACACCCGCCGGCAGATCGGGTCCCCTTACTTTCCAACTAGTGTCGCCCAGCTTCAAACGGCCCACCCCGTTGGCGATGGGGTCTTCCAATGTGCCCGTTCTTCCGATCAGCGTTTTGGCGCGCTCGTTCAGTTCCGGGTGATCGGTGCGCTGGCGCATCTTGTCCCACCAATTGCGGCCCACGACGGCGCTGGCCATCGAAACGCCCGCCAGAACCATGCTTTCATGACGCCAGCCATAGCCCGGAAAGCCCAGCGAGAAAAATCCCGCCGCCACCGCGCCGACGCCCAGCCACAAGAACAGCACGCCGGGAACGACGAGTTCGAGGACGAAACAGGCGGCGGCAACGATCCACCAATGCCAGAAGAGAATGTCTTGTACCGGAGACGCGTCGATGACCATGAATTACTCCCTGCCCGGAAAGGCTTTCTTCGCCAGATCGGCGACGCCGCCCAGGGCGCCGATGACGCTGGCCGCTTCCAGAGGCATCAATACCAGCTTCTCGTTGGGGGCCGAAGCGATCTCTTTGAGCGCATCGACATATTTCTGCGCCACGAAATAGTTGACCGCCTGCACATTGCCCTTGGCGATGGCGTCGGACACCGAGGACACCGCCCTGGCTTCGGCCTCGGCCTCGCGCTCGCGGGCTTCGGCGTCGCGGAAGGCGGCTTCGCGCCTGCCCTCGGCCGATAGGATTTGCGCCTGTTTCTCGCCCTCGGCCTTCAGAATGGCGGCTTGGCGCAGGCCTTCGGCTTCCAGGATGGCGGCGCGCTTGTCGCGTTCTGCCTTCATCTGGCGGGCCATGGCGTCGACCAGATCGCGGGGCGGCGCGATATCCTTGATCTCGATGCGCGTGACCTTGACCCCCCAAGATTCGGTCGCCTCGTCAACCACCCTGAGAAGCTGGGTGTTGATCTTGTCGCGCTGTGACAATAATTCGTCGAGATCCATGCCGCCCATCACGGTGCGGATGTTGGTCATGGTCAGATTGAGGATGGCGTTATTGAGATTGGTGACTTCATAGGCCGCCTTGGCGGCGTCCAGCACCTGAAAGAAGACAACACCGTCCACGGTGACCATGGCGTTGTCGCGGGTAATCACCTCTTGCGACGGCACATCCACCACCTGTTCCATCATGTTCAGCTTGGCGCCGATGCTGTCGACGAAGGGAATGATCAGGCTTAGGCCTGGTTTCAAGGTCGTGGTGTAGCGGCCGAAGCGCTCGACGGTGAATTCGGCGCCCTGCGGCACGATCTTGACGCCCATGGTCAGAATGGCGACCGCCAGAGCGACGATGGCCAGGGCAAAAACGGATAGCTCCATAGGTCTCTCCCCACAACTTCTATCATTCCCTGGCGCATGATAGCCGGAATGCACAGAATAAGGGAGTCTTCCCGGACGATGGAATTATACCAAGCGGCAGAAAGAATGGCTCATTGCCGCTTGGACGCGGGCAAGGCCCGCGCGCGCCCATAGGCGCGGGAGCCAAGGGATGCGGAGCATCCCGCCCGGCGCATGAGGCTTGCATTAATCGGTTACGATTAATGCAAACGTATTAAGCGATCAGAACGGATTTTGGTCCGGGAAAGTGCAAACCCTCGGCCCTGGCGGAACCCGGCGCCGTGGGATTGAGATAGGAACGCCAAGCCGACCAGCGTCCGATATGATTGGCCAACGCCGCATGGCCTTCCGATGTCGGATGGACGCCATTGCCGCTGTCCAGGCTGCGCAGCCAGCGCCTGTCGCGCCCCAAGGTCGCCATCAGATCGAGATAGGGAATGTTCAGCCGCTCGGCCAGCATATGGTAGGCATCGTTCAAACAAGCCATGCGTCCTTGATTGAGCGACCAGACATGGCCTTCGGCATCGCGCCAAGCCGCCTTCATCCTGACCGGCGGCGGCCCCACCCACAAAGTGTGATAGCGGCGAAGACTGGTGCGCAAGGCGGTTTCGGCCCAATACAGGCTTTCCGGCAGCGACAGACGAACGCCGTCCTTTTCGCTGGCCGCCATGTCGGCAACGCCAAAGCAGAAAAGGACAAGAGCCTGAGCGCCCACCGGCAAGCGGGCCGCCAGTTCATCTTCGACGCGGGAAGCCAAATCGCGCGAGGTTTCGCAAGGAACGCCCAGCGACATCAGCTCGAACCGCCCGCCGAACGATGTTTCCGAGCGCGACAGTTGGCCCGTCCAGCCGACGCCGCCGGAATCGCCCAACGCCGTGGCCAAATCGTCGCCCAAAATGCAGATACGTAAACGGCTCATGAAAACCTCCTGATTCGAATCATCGCACCTGCGGTTCTGCCGCGCTGTGATCCGAATCACATGATTTTCAAGATGTTGGGCCGCGATGGTAAATTTTTTGTTAAGGACTACTGTATCTTCGACTCGACGGCCGCACGCAGACGCTCCAGGCAGGCCGCACGGTCTGCCCTGAAACCGTCGTTTTCCCACCAAGCCTGCACTTGGCCCAAAAGCTCGCCGACGCGAGGGCCAGGGGGAACGCCCAGCGCCAGGGCATCGCGCCCCTTCAAGGGAAATTCCGGCGCGTTCCAGCCCAGGGCTTGGCCCAGCAGCTTGGTCCAAGTGCCGCTGGCCGCCGAAGGGGCGCGCGGGTCGATGTCGCGCTCGGCCGACCAGACGATCAGCGCCCGATCCAGATAGGCCTGCTTGCCCATCCGGTACAGCAGCAGGCGCCGCTCCTTGCCGCTCATGGCAAGACTGAGCGGCAGTTGCGAATGGCGGCAGATCGTGGCCAGTCGGTTCTTGTCGCGGTTCGACAGCTTGAATCTGTCGGCGATTTCCACGGCCCCCTTGGCGTCGCATTCGACCAGACAGGCCAGACGTCTGGTGGGATCGCGCTCGATGCCCTCCAGGCGCAGCCCCCTGTCCTCAAGCCAAGCCAATTGCCTGAGGCGTCCGAAATGTTTGGCTTCGGGCAGGATGTACGGCAACACCTTTTCCGCCTGCATCAAGGTCAGAACGCCAGCCGGATCGGGCGCCATCAAGAGGCGCATCATCTCGCCCCGGATACGCTCTCCGGAAAGGTTGGGCAGCAGATGGGCGCTGGCCCGGCAAGCCGCCAGCGAAGGCACTTGCGCGGGCGGATGGCCGTAATAGGCATAGAAGCGGAAATAGCGCAGCAGGCGCAGCACGTCTTCTTGGATGCGCTGCTTGGGATCGCCCACGAAGCGCACGCGCCCGCGCCCCAGATCGGCCAAGCCGTTCACCGGATCATAGATGCGCCCATCCTCGGTCATCGACAGGGCGTTGATGGTGAAATCGCGCCTGAGCGCATCGGCCCGCCAATCGTCGGTGAAGGCGACGCGCGCATGGCGGCCGAAATTCTCGACATCGTGGCGCAGCGTGGTGATCTCGAAATGATCCTTGCCGATCACCGCCGTGATGGTGCCGTGCGCGATGCCGGTGGGAATGGCGTGGATGCCGTTGGCCTCTAGAAGACGGATGACCTCGTTCGGCTCCAGGGGGGTGGCGATGTCGATATCCTTGACGGGGCGCTTGAGCAGGGAATCGCGCACGCAGCCCCCCACGAAACGCGCCTCAATGCCGGTACCGGTGATCGCCGCCATCACCGCTTTGGTGGTCGGCGCCTCCATCCAGGGCTGGGGGGCAAGCTGACCCATCGGCCCCTCGATCTGGGCCGTTTCACCATCTTGCGCGAATGGACTGTGCTGGCTGGACATGACGCCAGTATGCCACGCCCAAACTTAACCGTCAGCTAAGCGGTATCGCGTGCAGAGCGTATCTTGCCACCACCCCTCGGTTGTGCAAGGTTGTCAGTGGGCAATTTGGGTGGGAAATGCCGAGATGAAGAAGTGGGTGCAAACTCCGATTGGCTGCCTTTCCGTTGGAATGATCTTCATCGTCTGGATCGTGTTGGAGATTGCAACGCCATTTCCGGATTACTTTCGCAGCTTGATTACCGGCTATAGCCCGACTAGCCACAATATCCGTGTGGCTTACGCATACGATCAATGTCCCCCTATCACGCTGCTTGGTGTCAAGCTTCACAGATTTATCGGCTATTTCGAGGGAATGCCACCGGATGCCGAGGTTATCGACTTTCTAAACCAAAATCAAAAAGACATGGAACGGGTCGTCGAACTTTTCTACGACAACGTTGGCATAAATTATGGCGGCGACCGCTTTTCAATCCAAGAAGAAGAAGAATATCTTGGCCTTCTGCGTAAACTGTGCATGGCGGTGATGACTGTCGCATTTGAACCAAATCCAGTTCGACGTCTCAATGATGGTACACCCGGGGCATATGGAGATGTTATCGCATTTAACGGGCGCACCTTTGCTGCCCAGGAGCGGGCTGGTGCAGTCATGAAGATGGGCAAAACACTTGTCTACTGGCCACCCGGTGAATTCAGCAATCGCTTTCGCTCATGTTCGCAGTTCAGCCTAAATAACTACGTTCCGAAAACCCGTGAAGAAACGACTGTTTGGGATGACAGATGTTGCCGCATTTCCGGTACTTGGCACTTGTGTGTCTCGACATTGCTCTAGGCGGGGTCGTTTAACCCCGAGTCACTAGGGTGATGAGGGGTTAAGCGTGAATCCTTCGCTAAACATATAGATAGAGCAGATTCACGCCATCAATCGAAGCCGTTTAACGGCTTCGATTTCAAGCGATCTGCTCTAGGTCGCCCGTCCCGGATGGGCTGCATATTTCTCACGCTTCATGCGAACCTTTTTCATCTTGCATCATCCGCTCATGCCGCCGGGCACCATGCAGGATGTGCGCTATCTCGATTCCCTGCCCATGATCCAGAACGAAATAATAGATGACGTAGCTTTTGTGGATAAAGCTTCTTAAGCCCGGCGCCAGCTTTTCGCAATCGCGCCCAGAAAGCGGGAAAGACGAAAGACGACGCGCCACGTCATGATTTAGAACTGACGGGAATTTTCGTTGGCACGCAGCCTCGCTCGTGCTTCGGCAAACACCTGTTTGGCGTCGATGCTGGGGGCAGGGTCGTTCATGGCTTGCAGAACGGCCCCGCGCACCCGCTCGCTTTCCATTTCCCCAAGCATCAAAGAGGCCAGCGTCTCCTGCGCGTCTTCGGGAAGACGGACAGCCTGGGCAATGGCGCGTTCCAGCATCTTGTTCATGGGTCGATGATAACCGAAACCGGCGGTTGCGCCAAGCGACAGACGATTGAGGTTATGTCCCAAGGGCTTGGTTGACAGCCGCCACGATGCCAGCAGCATCGATTCCGGCATCGGCCAACTGGCGGGCCTGGCTGTCATGCTCGATGAAATGGTCGGGCAGGCACAAGGCGCGCAGCTTCAACCCCTTGTCCAGCAGGCCTTGATTGACCAGGAAGTGCATCACTTGTGCCGCGAAGCCGCCAACGGCGTTCTCTTCCACCGTGATCAGCAATTCATGATTTCTGGCCAGATCGGCGATCAGCTCCTCGTCGATCGGCTTGGCGAAACGCGCATCGGCCACGGTCGTCGAAATCCCCTGCGCCGCCAATTGATCCGCCGCCTTCAAGGCGTCGCCCAATCTTGTGCCCAGGCTTAGGATCGCAACCCGAGAGCCTTGGCGCAGCACGCGGCCCTTGCCGATGGGCAGCGCCATGCCGCGGGCGGGCATTTCCACGCCGCTTCCATCGCCCCTGGGATAACGCAAGAAGCTGGGCTTGTCGTCGATGGCGACCTGGGTGGCCACCATATGCGCCAGCTCCGCCTCGTCGGCGGGCGCCATGATCACCACGCCGGGCAAACAACCAAGATAGGACAGATCGTAGGAGCCGTGATGGGTGGCCCCATCGGCCCCCACCAGCCCGGCGCGATCCAGCACGAAGCGCACCGGCAGATGCTGCAGCACGACATCGTGCATGACCTGATCGTAACCGCGCTGCAGGAAGGTAGAATAGATGGCGCAGAAGGGCTTCAGACCCTCGCAGGCCAGACCGGCGGCGAAGGTGACCGCATGCTGCTCGGCGATGCCGACGTCGAACAGGCGGTCGGGATGGGCGCGCCCGAAAATGTCCAACCCGGTGCCCGAAGGCATGGCGGCCGTAATGGCGCAAATTGTTTCGTCGCGCCTAGCTTCGTCGGTCAAGGCCTGGCCGAACACGCCGGTCAGGCTGGGCGCATTGCTCTTGGGCTTGCTTTGCTCGCCGGTCTTGACGTTGAATTTCGAAACGCCGTGATATTTGTCATGCGCTTCCTCGGCGGGCGCATATCCCCGCCCCTTCTGCGTCACCACATGCACGAGCACCGGCGCCGGTTCCTCGAAATCGCGAACATTGCGCAGCACGGGCAGCAGATGGTCGAAATTATGACCGTCGATGGGACCGACGTAATAGAAACCCAATTCCTCGAACAAAGTGCCGCCCGCCACCAAGCCCTTGGCGTATTCCTCGACCTTGCGCGCCGCCAGTTCGATGGGACGCGGGAAGATTTCCGCCACGTCCTTGGCGAAGTGCCTGAAATGCTGATAGGACTTCGACGACCACAGCTTCGAGAGATAGGCGCTAAGGCCTCCCACCGGCTTGGCGATCGACATGTCGTTGTCGTTCAAGATCACGATCAGGCGCGTTTTCTGGGGACCGGCATTGTTCAGCGCTTCGAATGCCTGGCCAGCGCTCATCGAACCGTCGCCGATGACGGCGATGGCGCAGCGCTCGCGCCCCTGCATCTGGCTGCCCACCGCCATGCCCAGCGCCGCCGAAATCGAGGTCGAACTGTGCCCGGCGCCAAAAGGATCGTAGATGCTTTCGTCGCGCTTGGTGAAACCGGAAATGCCCCCGGCCTGCCTGAGCGTGTGCATTTGCTCGCGCCTGCCGGTCAGGATCTTGTGGGGATAGCTTTGATGGCCGACATCCCAGATCAGCCGATCATCGGGCGTATTGAAGACGTGATGCAGGGCCACGGTCAGTTCGACCACGCCTAGGCCAGCCCCCAGATGACCGCCGGTTTCCGCCACGGCGCCGATCATTTCCTGGCGCACTTCCCCAGCCAATTGCCTGAGCTGGTCGGGCGTGAAGTCCCTGAAGTCGGAAGGGAACTTGATCTGATCGAGAAGACGCCCGGACGCCATGGCCTAGTTCCGCCTGGTCAGCACGTAGCGCACGGTGTCGCCTAGCAGATGCGCCGCGTCGCAATCGCCAAAGACGTCCAGATGTTTGATCGCCTGATCGCCTAGCGCCTGAGCCTGGGCCTTGGCGCGCTCGACGCCCAACAGCGATACAAAGGTGGCCTTGCCCTGGTCGGCATCCTTGCCGGTCTTCTTGCCCATTTCCTCGGTCGAGGCTTCGACGTCCAGAAGATCGTCGGTGATCTGAAACACCAGTCCCAGATCGTGCGCATAGCCCTCCAGCGCTTGGCGCTGATTGGAATGCGCCTTGCCCAGAATGGGGCCTGCCACGCAGGAAAAAGCGATCAAACGGCCGGTCTTCATGCGTTGCAGGCGGGTGATGGCCGGAATGTCCATCGGCTGCTTCGAGGTGGACGCCAGCATGTCGATCATCTGGCCGCCCACCATGCCCTGATGGCCCGCCGCCTCGGCCATGGCCACCACCAGATCGGCGCGCACGCTGGGATCGGGATGGGTGGCGCTTCCGCCCAGCACTTCGAAGGCCTTGGTCAAAAGCGCGTCGCCCGCCAGAATGGCGGTGGCTTCGTCGAAGGCCTTGTGGCAGGTGGGTATGCCACGGCGCAAGTCGTCATTGTCCATGGCGGGAAGATCGTCATGAACCAGCGAATAGCAATGCACGAATTCGATGGCCGCCGCGACGCGCGCCGCCGATTGACGGGCCACGTTGAACAGGGCCGCCGTAGTCAGAACCAGAAAGGGGCGCAGACGCTTGCCGCCGTTCAAGGTGGCGTAGCGCATGGCCTGAACGACGCGGGCCTCGGGCGCATTGCTTTCCGGCAGCAGGCGCTCGACTTCCAGGACCAGGGTGGCCTGCGCCTCTTCCAGGGCTTTTTCCAAACGGTTCATGGTCGGTGATCTTCCTTCAAGCGGGATCGAGGGGAGCGGCGGCAAGCGTGCCATCCGGCGACAGCACGATGCGCTCGACCTTGGCCTTGGCCTCGGCCAACTTGGATTCACAGTGACGCTTGAGCGCGGCCCCGCGCTCATAGGCGCCCACCGCCTCGTCCAGCTTGACCTTGCCCGCTTCCAGCCCGCGCACGATCTGCTCGAGTTCGGCCAAGGCCTCCTCGAAGCTGAGCTTGGCGATATCTGTTTTGGCGGCTGTCACGTCAGAAACCCGTTCCCCAGTTGATCGCAATCTTAGTCAGCGAAGGGGTCCTGGACAAGGACCGTATCCTCGCGCTCGGGGCTGGTCGAGAACAGCGCCACCGGCACGCCCACCAGTTCCTCGAGATGACGGATGTACTTGACCGCCTCGGCGGGCAGTTCGGCCCAGGAACGAGCACCCCGGGTCGATCCCTTCCAACCGGGCAGGGTCTCGTAGACCGGCTTGGCCTTGGCCTGCAGCGAAGCCAGGGCGGGCAGGTAATCATAGCGCCGCCCGTCGATTTCATACGACGTGCAGACCTTCAACTCGTCGAAACCGTCCAGCACGTCCAGCTTGGTCAGGGCCAAGCCGTGAATGCCGCTGACCTTGCAGGCCTGGCGGACCAGCACGGCGTCGAACCAGCCGCAACGCCTGGGCCTGCCGGTGACGGTGCCGAATTCATGGCCGCGCTCGCCGATGGTCTTGCCGACATCGTCGAACAGTTCGCTGGGGAACGGCCCCGAACCCACGCGCGTCGTGTAGGCCTTGCAGATGCCCAGCACATAGCCCACCGCCGACGGCCCCTGACCCGAACCGGTGGCGGCGTTGCCCGCCACGGTGTTGGACGAGGTAACATAGGGATAGGTGCCGTGATCGATATCCAGCAGCATGCCCTGCGCGCCTTCGTACAGAATGCGCCGTCCGCGCTTGCGCAAATCGTCCAGACGCAGCCACACCACGTCGGCATAGGGCAGGATGCGCGGCGCCAATTCCTTCAACTTGACGAACAAGGCGTCGCCGTCGATCAGTTCGGCGCCCAACCCCTTCAGCAGCGCGTTGTGATGCGACAGCATGTTGGCGATCTTGGCCTTCAAAGACGCATCATCGTCGGCCAGATCGCACAGGCGAATGGCGCGCCTTGCCACCTTGTCTTCATAAGCAGGGCCGATGCCGCGCCCGGTGGTGCCGATCTTGCCGCCGCCCGCGGCTTCCTCGCGGGCGCGGTCCAGATGTCCGTGCAGGGGCAGAATCAGGGGCACGTTCTCGGCCACCTTCAACAGGTCGGGCGATACGGTCACCCCCTGGCCGCGCAGCTTCTCGATTTCTTCCAGCAGCGCCCAGGGGTCCAGCACCAACCCGTTGCCGATGATCGACAGCTTGCCGCGCACGATGCCCGAAGGCAGCAGGGACAGCTTATAGGTGACGCCGCCGATGACCAGCGTATGTCCGGCATTGTGGCCGCCCTGGAAACGCACCACCACATCGGCGCGTTCCGAAAGCCAATCCACCACCTTGCCTTTGCCTTCGTCGCCCCACTGGGCGCCGATCACAGCCACATTCGCCATCGGACTAACTCTCCTTGATGTCCTTGATTTCGTTATTGTTCAGCCAGAAAACGCACCCCAGGCGCCTAGCTTCGGCCGCTGCATCCGTCACGGCTTCCAAACCCGCCACGGTGGCATAGCCTTTGGCCCGCCAGGACCGCCCGCTTTCCCACGAGGTCCCCACCGGCAGATATAGCCGGGGACGCGTTGCTTTCAAAGGGGTGCATTTCAGCACCGTATCCATGAACAAAGTGACCCCGGTCGCCGCTTCGCCATCGACGGCATAGCGCCCGCCGCGCCCCAGTTCGAAACTTTGACCCTTGGCGAACAGGGTAAAGGCCACCCCGCAATGATATTCGAATCCCCTGGATTCCACGGCATCGACGGTCAGCGTCATGCCGGGCGCGTCGCGCTGGATGGCCGCCGCCACCGCCTTCAAGCGTCCGATTTCGCTTAGGGCGGCGTCCGAGAGCTTCAGTTTCTCCAGTGCCGCCAAGGCCTTGCCGACCGGCCCGCTGGCGCGCAGCAATCCTTCGAACAAGGCCTGCCCCGGCAAACCGGCCAATCTTGCGGGATCCTTATGGTCCAGCGCATCGCGCAGGCGGACCAGATCGTCGGCTGTAAGATCAAGCCCCTGGCACAGGGCGGGAACCAGAGTCGGCAAGGTCAGATCGACCGACACGCCCTCAATCCCCAGGCTTTCCAACCCCTCATGGGCCAAGCGGACCACTTCGGCGTCGGCCTCGCAACTGGCCGAGCCGATAAGCTCGATCCCCGCCTGAACGAACTGGCGTTCGGGACGCAACTGGCTGGCCTTGACCCTTAACACCTCGCCCGCATAGGACAGGCGCAAGGGCCGGGGCGCGTCGCTCATCCTTGTGGCGGCGATCCTGGATATCTGGGGGGTCATGTCGGGCCGCACGGCCAGCATACGGCCAGAGGCCGGGTCCATCAGACGAAAACTGGAGCGGGCCAGAGCGGCCCCAGGGCCTGCAAACAGGCTGTCTTCGAATTCGATCAGGGGCGGCTTGACCGGATCGAAGCCCTGTCCCGCGAAGCCTTCCATCAATAGGGCGACCACCGAGGCCTCGTGCTGGGCTTCGGGCGGCAGGATGTCGGGCAGGCCGGCGGGCAGCAAGGCCCGGTTGGCCGAATCGTTCATAATCAAAGACCCCCTGGAAAAGGTTCCAGGGGGTCTGGTTACCCCGTTCAGGGCAAAAAGAAAAGAGCTATCAGCAGCCAGCAATCAGCCGTCAGCCCAAAATGCGGAGGCTGATGGCTGATCGCCGAGGGCTATCTGCGGTTGGCCAACTCGTCGAGCAGGCGCATGACGTCAACCGAGGCCTGCGAAGCCTTTTCGATCTCGGCCAAAGCCCCATCGAAATCGCCTTGGTTGTATTTGCGAACCGCCGATATGCCGAAGGCATGCACTTTTTCGTGCGGGGCCAAAATGGCGCCGTAAGCCGGATGGTTCTTGATCGAGGCGTCGGTAATGCCATTGTACCATTTGCCCAAGCGGCAGGTGTTGTGGTTGGTCAGTTGCTCCGGATCGAGCTTGATGCGCCCGGCGGCCATGGCGGCCAGCTTCTTCAGCCAGAGTTTGTGATCCGATTTGGCGACATGGATGGTGATGTCCTTGACCTCGGCCTTCACGGCCTCGGCGATGCTTTCGGTCACCACGGTTTCGCTTTTGTCCATGACGTCCAGAATGCCGATGACGGCCTGCACGCCATGCTCGGTCCTGCTTGCGATCGAATTGATGCGATTGGCCACTTCCTCGGACGTCTGGCTTTGCTGGTCGAGAATGCCTGCGATATCGCGCACCATAGCCGAGATGTGGTCGATCTGCTCGGACACTGTTTGCATGCCCTGGCCGGTGGCGGCGATCACCTCCTGGCCCTGCTGAACGGCGTTGGCGCCCTGCTCCATCGAACTGACGATGGCCGCCATTTCGCCGCGCAGATTTTCGATGCGCTTGCGAATGTCGTCGGTCGCCTTGGCGGTCTGGTTGGCGAGATTCTTGACTTCGCTGGCCACGACGGCGAATCCCTTGCCCGCCTCGCCCGCCCTGGCGGCCTCAATCGTCGCGTTCAAGGCTAGCAGGTTGGTCTGCTTGGCGATGGCTTCGATCTGATCGACGATGCCGCCGATCTGGGTCGATGCCTCGGCCAACGTCTCGACGCGCCCGGCAGCCTCGCTGACGGCGCGCGAAATGCCGTCCATCGACGCCACGGCGCGTTCGGCGGAATGGCGGCTTTCCGAAGCCTGGTCCTGGGCCGCCGCCACATCCTGCGACGCCTGACCGGCGCTGGCCGCGATTTGGTGCACCGAGGACACCAATTCCTCGGCCGCCGCCGCGATCGATTGCGTCTGGTGATCGACATCGCGCAGATCGCGCAGCAATTGGGCGGTTTGCACCACCGCCTCGTTGCTTTCGACCGACAGCACGACCATACGCTTCACGCTATCCAGCGCCCGCTGTTCGTAGGCCGCCGCCACTTGGCGCAGCTTCTGGCAGATGGCGCTGTCCTTGTCGGGCATCGAATGAAAGGCTTGGCGCTCTAATAGATCAAGCGCCTCAAGAAGCGCCGATTCATCTACGGTGCCGGAAGGTGGCGTTTCAATGGAAAGACTCGACGTTGAACGCGGCAAATCCGCTGGCTTGGACCCGAAGAAACCCATTTGACCCCCTGTTTGATTTTGATTCGGATTCTGTCATTCCCGCCTTGGCAGGGCAAAACCCTCTATTTTCTTGAGGGTAACATGACGTTTTTATAATTTACAACCAATCTGTCTAATTTTTCGTAAATATAGCGGTAGATAAAATAACTTGTCACAAAATGTAGAAATAAGATGCAACAAAAAAGGGTGCCTGATTTAGGGCACCCTTCTCCGTATAGACTGTACAGACCGTAAAAAGATTTAGAAAGCCAGGGCC
Organism: Alphaproteobacteria bacterium; assembly: GCA_015231795.1. Taxonomy (NCBI): domain Bacteria; kingdom Pseudomonadati; phylum Pseudomonadota; class Alphaproteobacteria; species Alphaproteobacteria bacterium. The sequence continues at coordinate 772,090 of JADGAX010000001.1, forward strand.
TTCGCCTGCACCACCAAAGGAATGGCGCGAACTTTTTCAACGACTTCCGGCGTTACAGGCTGATCGACCTGGATCAGCGCGATGGCGTCGCCGCCCGCCTCGTTGCGGCCCAGATGGAAGGTGGCGATATTCACCCCCGCCTCGCCCAGCACGGCGCCCAGACGACCGATGAACCCCGGCTTGTCCTGGTTGGTGACGTAAAGCATGTTGGGTCCCACCTCGGCTTCGATGGCGATGCCCTTGATTTCGACGATGCGCGGCTTGGTGCCGCCGAACAGCGTGCCCGACAGGCTGCGCACGCGGTCGTCCGAGGTCACTTCCAGACGGATCAGCGTGTGGTAATCGCCGCTGGCGTCCTTCTTCATTTCGGTCACTTCGATGCCGCGCTCCTTGGCCAACACCGGCGCGTTGACCATGTTCACACTTTCCAACTGCGGCTTGAACAAGCCCATCAGCACCAGTTGGGTGAGCGGGCGGGTATTCAATTTGGCGACGTCGCCTTCATAGGCGATGGTCACTTTCTTGATGCCCTGCTCGGTCAACTGACCGGCGAAGCTGCCGATCTGTTCGGCCAGAGCGGTGTATGGCTTCAGCTTGGGCGCTTCCTCCGCCGTGACCGAGGGCATGTTGATGGCGTTGGTGACAGCACCCGTCAGCAGATAATCGCTCATCTGCTCGGCCACTTGCAGCGCCACGTTTTCCTGGGCCTCGGTGGTGGAGGCACCCAGATGCGGGGTGGCGATAATTTTGTCATTGCCGAACAGCGCGTTGTCCTTTGCCGGTTCGACGGCGAAAACATCAAGCGCCGCCCCCGCCACATGGCCGGACTCGATGGCCGCCTTCAGAGCCGCTTCATCGACCAATCCGCCTCGGGCGCAATTGATGATGCGAACGCCCTTCTTCATCTTGGCCATCGCCTTGGCATCGATGATGTTGCGCGTCGATTCGGTCAGCGGCGTATGCAGGGTAATGATGTCGGCCCGCTTGAACAGGTCTTCAAGCTCGACCTTCTCGACCCCCAGATCGCGGGCGCGGTCATGCGATAGATAAGGATCGAAGGCGATGACGCGCATCTTAAGGCCCAAGGCGCGGTCGGCGACGATGGAACCGATATTGCCGCAACCCACCACGCCCAAGGTTTTGCCTGTGATTTCCACGCCCATGAAGCGGCTTTTTTCCCACTTGCCCGCATGGGTCGATGCGTTGGCTTCCGGAATGTCACGGGCCAAAGCGAACATCAAGGACAAAGCATGTTCGGCGGTGGTGATGGAATTGCCGAAAGGCGTATTCATCACCACGATGCCCTTGGCGGTGGCCGAGGGCACATCGACGTTGTCCACGCCGATGCCCGCCCGCCCCACCACTTTCAGATTGGTCGCCGCCTTCAACACGTCGGCGGTGACTTTGGTGGCCGAACGAATGGCCAGCCCGTCATACTGGCCGATGACGGCCTTCAATTCGTCCGGCGTCATGCCGGTCTTCACATCCACCTCAAGCCCGCGGTCCTTGAAAATCTGGACAGCGGCAGGCGACAGCTTGTCTGAAATCAGAACCTTGGGCATGAGAGCTTTTCCCCCTATTGAGCTTTGGATGCGAATTCGGCCTCGACCTGGGCGAAGGCCCAGTCAAGCCAGGGCAACAAGGCCTGGATGTCGCTGGTTTCCACCGTCGCCCCACCCCAGATGCGAAGACCCGCAGGCGCGTCGCGATAGGCGCCGATATCGAAGGCGACGCCCTCTTTCTCCAGCAGCGACGCGATCTTCTTGGCCGCAGCCGCCTGATCGTCGTGCGAGAGGTTGCAAAACCAAGCGGCCTTGTTGGCGACCAGACAGATCGAGGTGCAAGAGCGCGTGGCCTTGTCGTCAGCCAGGAAACCCGCCCAAGTCGATTTGGCGACCCAAGCCTCGATGGCGGCCAGATTGGCCTCGGAACGCCCAACCAACGCCTTGAAGCCCCCCAGATTCTGCGCCCATTTCAAGGCATCGATCTGATCTTCCACGCACAGCATCGAGGGCGTGTTGATGGTCTCGCCCTTGAAGATGCCCTCGATCAGCTTGCCGCCCTTGGTCATCTTGAAAATCTTGGGCATCGGCCAGGGTGGCGTGTAGCTTTCCAGACGCGCCACGGCGCGCGGAGACAGAACCAGCATGCCGTGCTGCGCCTCGCCGCCCAGCACCTTTTGCCAGGACCAGGTGGTGACGTCCAGCTTGTCCCAGGGCAGATCCATCGCGAAGGCCGCCGAGGTGGCGTCGCAGATGGTCAGACCTTCGCGATTGGCGGGAATCCAGTCGCCGTTGGGCACGCGCACGCCCGACGTGGTGCCGTTCCAGGCGAAAACCACGTCATGCGAAAAATCTGCCTGCTTCAAATCGGGCAGTTTGCCGTAATCGGCCTTGAAGACGCGAGCGTCCTTCAGCTTCAATTCCTTGGTGATGTCTGTTCCCCAGCCCGAACCGAAACTTTCCCAGGCCAGCACATCGACGGGGCGCGCGCCCAGCAGCGACCACAGGGCCATTTCGACCGCGCCGGTATCCGAAGCGGGAACGATGCCGATCCGGTAGTCGTCGGGAATGCCCAGAACCGAGCGCGACAGATTGATGGCTTCCTCCAGCTTGGCCTTGCCCGCCTTGGCGCGGTGCGAACGGCCCAGGCAAGCCCCCTTCAGCGCATCGGCCGACCAGCCGGGACGCTTGGCGCAGGGACCAGAGGAAAAGCAAGGATTGTGCGGCCCTTGGGCCGGCTTGGCGACAGTCGTCATATGACCCCCTTCGAGAAACGAAAGGGCTTCGGCCCGTTGGGAGGCCGCGGCCCGCACGAACCCTAGACCCGCCTTTTGGAAAGCGCAACACCCGTCGAGAAGGGATTCGAAGATAGCCAAGCGGCGCCCCGGAAAGGCCCGGCGCAGCGCCCTTCGCGCGGTTTCGTCGCCATTTTCCCTCCCCCCGGACCTTGACTTATGTTAGGGTTTTCTTGTGTGAGCCGGTCCGCAAGGGTCTTGGCAGACATCCACTCATTGTCAAACTGGGAGTTGCTATGTTGTTTCGTTCTTCCCTTGCCCTTGTCCTTGGCGCTTTCTGCCTGACCGTGGCTGTTGGCGCCCAGGCCGCGCCGCCCAAGAAGAAACCCAAGGTCAGCTTCGCCGAGGACGTGCTGCCCCTGCTTCAGTTCCGTTGCGGAGCCTGTCATACCGGCGAAGGCGACGGCGTGAAGATCAGCGGCCTTGACCTTAGCTCGTACGAAGGGCTGATGAAGGGCACCAAGCATGGCGCCATCGTGGTGCCGGGCGACGTGCTGACCAGCAATCTGATGGTTCTTCTGGACGGCAAGGCCGACAAGTCGATCCAGATGCCGCACGGCCAGAAAAAACTGTCCACCTGCGACCGCGACCTGATCCGCACCTGGATTCACGAAGGCGCTCAGAACAACTAAGCTGACAGCTTTCAGCCATCGGCTATCGGCAAAAACGGCCCCGGATTGCTCCGGGGCCGTTTTTCTTATGCCAACCTGCCGATGCTTGGCCGGGACATCAGCGGCTATCTGGGATGACCGAGGTTAAGCTACTTATCGTAGATATATGATTTAATACTTGACCGATTGAGAGAAGTCGGTTACTTATCTCTCATTACCGCCCTTATTGCGCCCAGGAAGGATCGCCGTCATGAAGCGAAGCCGCCGATTGCTTGCGCTTTGCGTGATTGCCGCTGTCTGTTTGCTACAGGATTCGAAGACGACTTGGGCGGAAGGCGACAAGCCTCCGAAGCTGAGCAGGGAAGAAAAAGCCTACATTAAGCGCATGATCGAACATGGGAGGGAGGAGAAACAGTATCCGGATCGCAACTGGATGCTCCAAGGCTGCCGCCTCAACATGCATGGTACTTGGTATCCGTTCACTCCATTCGGAAATGAATGGCTGGGAAGAATGGTCATCACGGGCGACAGCATCATTTTTGAGAAGCTCGGCGAATTCCCCTACGAGATATTGAGAAGCGAATATGGACCAGAGATTCCGCCGTACGGGGCATTGCCGAGGCGCGAGAGGCATCTCTACAAGCTGGATCGCTCAGTGTATCTAGGCGCATATTGGCGGAAGGAAAACAATGTTTATGTTGTCATCGCACATCCGCCCTGGAGCAAGCACAGAAACGATCCAATAAACTGGATATTCCGCTGTGTTCCAGACTTTGCATTATGCAACACGCTTGAGAAGGCCTGGGAGTTTTTTGAGAATCGTGATGGAACAGGAAACCATAGCTGCAACACTTTTACTTTTATGCCTTACGATGATGACTAAAATTTCGTTGTCCTGAATTGTCCGGGCAACGTTCCCACAAGGCGGCGCATGGTGCGCCGCCTTTTTTGTTGACTAAAGGAGACATACGACGAGCGAGCAACTGAGAGTCAAGCTGTTCAATGGGCTTCGTGACCATGAAGACAATAAGCCAAACTTCTACATCGACGCCAAGAAGCACAACAACGCCACCATCGGCGTCGGCTATACGCCGGTGGTGAAAGGCCAGGGTGGCGTGTGGAAAGTGCGGCCTGAAGCCGAAGCCGATTTCAAGGCTGCGGGGATAACGCTATCCAAAACGCACAAACAGGCCTTTGAAGACCTGGCCTACGCCAAGAACAATCCTTCGGCCAAGGATGCCGCGGCGCGACAAGATGCCGCCATGAAGACTCTTGGCGACATCTCTATCGGCGAGAAGCAAGCCAAGGCCTTGTCTGGCCGCGAAATAGACGCCAGCATCGCTCATGCGGAAAAGACATTGGGCAAGGATCGCTTCGACAAGCTGGATGATGGGCGTAAGGCTGCACTGGCAGGCGCCGCCTATCAATCGCCCGCCAACGTGACAAAAATTGGTCCCGATCTCGTCAAGGCGGTCGATGCCAAGGATTGGGACAAGGCCGCCAAGGTCCTGGAGGATTCCGGCAAGCGCCTGGGCGATCCCTCTCGCTATAAAAGTTACGGGCAGGACATGCGCGATCCCGAGGCGAAGGGAAAAATCCAGGCCAGCAATGGTGACAATCTGTGGAGCATGTCGAAGCGGCTGGGCGTTTCCGTCGATGAACTTCGCGCCGCCAATCCCGATCTGAACAAGAACGGCAGTATTCGCGCCGGAGACTATTTGAATCTGCCCAAGCAGGAAGAGAAGAAGACGGAAGAGGTAAAGCCGCAGGAACAGCCCCAACCTCCAGAGCAGCAACAGCAAGAACCACAACCCCAATCAACCGAACCGCCGCAGGAAGCGGAACCCGAGCAAAAGCAGGAACTGGGCGCTGACGGCCAATCGTTCTTGGGACGCATCGGCAAGCCCAATGCGCGCCCAGCGCTGGACATCGCGGCGAAAGAGCCAGGGCACTGGACGAAAGACGAAGCGGATACGGTGATCCAAGACTAACAGCGCATCCGGCGTCCAGAATCTTTGAACGCATGGCTGCGCGAGCGGGCCAGCGACTATTTCAAAGTCATGCACGGCAATAATGGCATGACGCCGCCTTTCGCGCCTGAGCCTAACAAGCGAGCGGCGCAAGAATCTCTTGATGCCATAAGCAAACGTCTGGCTCCCGCCTTCGATGCCGATGGCATGAGCGCTGCCGCCAAATCCATGCAGCAAGGCCTCAATCTGCTCAATCAGGGCAAGATGCCGCGCTTGAAGGAAGACGGCGACTGGGGACCGATCACAGATTTCAGCTTCAAGAAAAGCGTCGCCAGCCATGGTGCAGCCAAGGTCGATGAAGGCTTCGCGCTGGGCCGCTTGCAAACATTGGCCGAGAAGCCGCAACAGCCTGAAGACCTTGCCAAGCAGACGCAGACCATTTTCGGCCCGCTCTATGGCAGCCAGGAAAAGGGCGACGATCATGCGCTGGCCCTGCAGGCGGGGTTGAATCAGATCGGCCCGAAATATCAAAACGATTGGCAGGAACTGAAACAAGACGGCGAGATCGGACCCAAGACCACCGACGCCTTCAACCGCGTCTCGGCCAGCGCTGGACCGATGGCGATGGCCGAAGGCATCGGCAATTTCCTGGGATGGCTGTGAAAAGCTGTCCGCCGCCAGCAATCAGCCGCCAGCAAGCAAAACGGCCCCGGATTTCTCCGGGGCCGTTTGCGTTGGCTGCGAGGAGTGCGCCTGCCTTACGGCAGAACGATCTCGACGCGACGGTTCTGCGGCTCGCGCACGCCATCGGGCGTCGGAACCAAAGGCTGCTCTTCGCCCTTGGCGGTCAGGCCGATCGCGCTGGCATTCATGCCCAGCTTGACCATGGTGTCCTGCACGGCCTTGGCGCGGCGCATCGAAAGCGCCATGTTGTACTTGTTCGAACCCGAGCGATCGGCGTGACCGGTCAGCTCAACGCGGGACATGTTGCCCGCCTTGGCATAGGCCACGGCCTGCTCGATGATCTTCAGGGCTTCAGGCGTGATATCCGCCTTGTCGAAGTCGAAGAAGACCAGGAAGTTCTTGGGTTCGGCAGGCTTCTTGACCGGCGCCGGAGCGGGCGCAGGCGCAGGAGCCGGTTGAGCCACCGGCTGGACCTGGGCCACAGGGACCGGGGCCGGAGCGGCGAACTTGTAGGCAAAGCCCAGCATCACGGCATGGGTTTTGTATTCGGTGTCCACGCCCGTTCCGCTGCCATGGCTCACGCTGGGATCCAGGGTCGCGAAATAGCGATAGTCAAGGGCGGCGCGCCAGTTGTTGGTGACGTCCCAACCCAGACCGACGATGCCCTGGTAGGCGAACTGATAATCGCTGTCCTTGAGGAAGGTTCCCGCCGAGGTCTTGACATTGTCGAAGTCAACCCTGGCCGCGCCGATGCCGGCGCCCAGGTAAGGACGAACCGGGAAATTGACCGGCATATCCCACAAGCCGTTCAGCATCAGGCTGATGGCGCTGGCATCGCCGGAAGCGCTGCCCGTGCCGACGCCCGTCGCCGTTCCGGAAATGCTGTCGGCGCCATTGCGGCGATAACCGAGTTCAAGCTCGGAACGCAGGTTGCCCCAGTTGTACCGGCCGTAGTCGTAGCCGAGGTTGCCCAGAACGGCGAAACCACCATCATAGTCGGCAGAGCCGTTGATCGCGCCACCCGAGGTGTCGCCATCCTGCAGCAAGTTGTAGCCGCCCATCAGGCCGGTATAAACGCCGCTGCCCGATTGCGCCTGAGCGCCGCCGGCAAAGCCAAGCACCAAAGCCGCACCCAGCATTGCTGAGGAAATTCGCATGTCCTGATCCTTCCACGGTAACTGAACTGAGGGCTCTTCTACCAAATCTGGGGGGCAGGGCGCAACCGCTCATCAAGCGATTATCCAGCAAATGCAGATTTATACGCTCACCTGTTGCACCCTGATCACAGGTAAATCTACCCTATGCGCCCCCAATCGAAACAAATTCAAAGGTAGCTGTTGCCTCCCCGAAAGAGCGGCATTAACTTAACATTAATCTTTTGGCGGCGTGGCGCCGGGAGTTTTGACCCAATACCCCTGCCACGACAAGATGTTAAAAGGAGGACTGCACATGCGCATCCAATTGAAATGTCTAACGCTTCTGGCAGGCGCCGCCGCTCTGGTGGCCAGCCTCCCCGGTTTTGCCCAGGCCGCCGACCCCATTGTCATCAAATTTTCGCATGTGGTTGCCCCCAACACGCCTAAGGGCAAGGGCGCCGAATTTTTCAAGAAGCTGGCTGAAGAGCGCACCAAAGGCGCTGTGAAAGTTGAGGTCTACCCCAACAGCCAACTGTACAAAGACAAGGAAGAGATGGAAATGCTGCAGCTGGGCGCCGTCCAGATGCTGGCGCCGTCTTTGGCCAAATTCGGCCCGCTGGGCGTCAAGGAATTCGAAGCTTTCGATCTGCCCTTCATCCTGCCCTCGAAGGAAGCGCTGCGCTCGGTGACCGAAGGACCGGTCGGCCAGGGCCTGCTGAAGAAACTGGAAGCCAAGGGCATCATCGGCCTTGGCTATTGGGACAACGGCTTCAAGATCATGAGCGCCAACAAGCCGCTGAGGAAGGTCGAAGACTTCAAGGGCCAGAAGATGCGCATCCAGTCTTCGAAGGTTCTGGAAGCCCAGATGAAGTCCTTGGGCGCATTGCCGCAGGTGATGGCCTTCTCGGAAGTCTATCAGGCACTGCAGACCGGCGTGGTGGACGGCACGGAAAACCCGCCCTCCAACATGTTCACCCAGAAAATGCATGAAGTGCAGAAGCACGCCACGATGTCCAACCACGGCTATCTGGGCTATGCGGTCATCGTGAACAAGAAGTTCTGGGAAGGCCTGCCGCCCGACATCCGCGCCACGCTGGAAGGGGCGATGAACGAAGCGACTCGCTTTGCCAACGCCATCGCGGAAACCGAGAACGCCGATGCGCTGGCCGGCATGAAGGCTTCGGGCAAGACCGAGTTCTATGAACTCACCGCCGAGGAAAAGGCCGCCTGGAGAAAGGCCCTGCTGCCGGTGCATCAGGAAATGGAAAGCCGCGTCGGCAAGGATCTGCTGCAAGCCTTCTACGCCGAAGGCGAAAAGGCGGACAAAGCCGCCGCCAAAAAGAAGTAAGACTGACTGTCTTGGAAGCCGGGACGTCCTGCCGATCGGACGTCCCGGTCCTTGCCTGCAGAACATTACGGGGAGCAAACGGTGCTTAAACTTCTCGATCATCTCGAGGAATGGCTGATCGCCTTTCTCATGGGGGCGGCGACGCTGATCATTTTCGCCGCCGTCGTTCACCGTTACGCGTCAGGCGTTCCCCTGTTCTACGATTTCATGCGCCTGTTCAATTTCGCCTGGGCGCAGGAGTTGTGCATCTACATGTTCGTCTGGATGGCCAAGTTCGGCGCCGCCTACGGCGTGCGCACCGGCATCCATGTCGGCGTCGACGTTCTGATCAACCGCATGGGTCCCAACCTGCGCGGCAAATTCATCATCTTCGGTCTGTTGTGCGGCGCCGTCTTTACCGGCATCATCGCCACCCTGGGCGCCTATTTCGTTTGGGAAAACGGCGCGCATTACAGCATCTTCACCAGCCTGGGCCTGAATACCGGCGACCTGTACGAAGGCCCGATCACGCCCGATCTGGAATGGCCCACCTGGATCATCTACATGGCCATTCCCCTAGGCTCGTCGCTGATGTGCTTTCGTTTCCTACAGGTTTGCGTTTCCTTCCTGCGCACCGGGGAACTGCCCCATCACGATCACGGGCATGTCGACGGCATCGAAAAGGACGACAAAGGCCAGGTGAAAGACGTCAACTGGTTCGAGATGCAAGACAACCTGCATCCCAAGGACCCATCGCACGAAACAGACAAGCCGGAGGGCCGTTGACATGAACGCCGCCATCATCTTCGGCTTGCTGCTGGCCCTTATGCTGACCGGCATGCCCATTTCGATTTCGCTGGGCCTGACCGTTCTGACCTTCCTGTTCACCATGACCCATGTTCCCATCGAAGCCGTGGCGCTCAAGCTGTTCACCGGCATCGAGAAGTTCGAGATCATGGCCATCCCGTTCTTCATCCTGGCGGGCAACTTTCTGACGCATGGCGGGGTCGCCAAGCGCATGATCAATTTCGCCACCGCCATGATCGGCCATTGGCATGGCGGTTTGGGCTTGGCTGGCGTCATGGCCTGCGCACTGTTCGCCGCGGTGTCGGGTTCCAGCCCGGCCACCGTGGTCGCCATCGGCTCGATCCTGCTGCCCGCCATGGTCAAGCAGGGCTTCCCATCGCGCTTCGGTGCTGGCGTCATCACCACCTCGGGCGCCCTGGGCATTCTGATACCGCCCTCGATCGTCATGGTCATGTATGCCGTGGCCACCAACAGCTCGGTCGGCCAATTGTTCATGGCGGGCGTGATTCCCGGCCTGATCCTGGCCACCATGCTGGGGCTGACCACCTTCTGGCGGGCCTGGAAGAACAATTATCCGCGCTGTCCCGAAGCCAGCCTCAAGGAAAAGCTGACCAGCTTCAAAGACGCCATCTGGGGTTTGGCGCTGATCATCATCGTCATCGGGGGCATCTATACGGGCATTTTCACGCCCACCGAGGCGGCGGCCATGAGCGCCGTCTACGCCTTCATCATTGCCATTTTCGTCTATAAGGACATGCCGCTTTCGCAAGTGCCGAAAATCCTGCTCAACTCGGCCAACATGTCGGCGATGCTGCTGTACATCATCACCAACGCGGTCCTTTTCTCCTTCGTGCTGGCCAACGAGAACATTCCGCACGCCATCGCCGACTGGATCGTCGAGAAGGATCTGGGCGTCATCGCCTTCCTGCTGGTAGTCAACGTGCTGCTGCTGATGGCGGGCAACTTCATGGAACCCAGTTCGATCGTGCTGATCATGGCGCCCATTCTGTTCCCGGTGGCCATGAAGCTGGGCATCGACCCCATTCACTTCGGCATCATGATGGTGGTCAATATGGAGGTCGGCATGTGCCATCCGCCGGTCGGCCTCAATCTTTACGTCGCGTCAGGCATCACCAAGATGGGCATTACCGAGCTGACCGTGGCCGTCATGCCCTGGCTGCTGACCATGCTCGTTTTCCTGGTCATGATCACCTACATCCCTGAAATTTCGCTCTGGCTGCCCAAAATGCTGGGAATGATGTAATGAAAAATAACTCTGAGCGATTCTAAAGAGAGCTGACACGACGAACGGCGCCTGATACACTTCAACCTGAAATCGATAGAGGCATTATTTCTCTGGGGTTAGGATGCCTTTCGAAATGCCTGAAAATACTTCCTTAACGGAAGAGAAACAGACGGGTCGCGCCAAGAGCAACGTTGCGCCTCAAGCGTCCAAACCTTTCATTGTAGGGGTTGGCGCCTCGGCCGGCGGGCTGGAGGCGTTGGAACGTTTCTTCAGCTCCCTCCCCCCCAGCACCGGCATGTCTTTCGTGGTCATCCAGCATCTGTCGCCGGACCATAAAAGCATGATGGTCGATCTGCTGGCCAAGCGGACCAATATGGTGGTGACGCAGGCCGAGCATGGGCTTCGGGTGGCGACCGACACCATTTACGTCATTCCCCCCGGTAAATTGATCACCATCGATCATGGCGTGCTGTATCTGTCGGCCAAGACGACGGCGGGCGTCACCCTGCCCATCGACATTTTTCTGACTTCGCTGGCCAAGGATCAAGGATCGCAGGCCATCGGCATCATCTTGTCGGGCACGGGCAGCGACGGCACCAGGGGCATTCGCGCCATTCACGAACAGGGCGGCATGGTGGTGGTGCAAGACCCGCTGACCGCCAGATTCGACGGCATGCCACGCTCGGCCATCGAAACCGGCATCGTCGACGACGTGATGATGCCCGAGCGCATCTTCGAGCGCTTGCAGTCCTATGTGCGCTTGGCCAACACGACGACGGACAGTTCAAGCCTGGAAGCCGAAGGCGACGCGCCGACGGCCGGCCTAACGCGCATCCTTAATCTATTGAACGCGCAGACCGGCACCGATTTCACCCACTATAAGAAAACCACGCTGATCCGGCGCATCGAACGGCGCATGCATCTCAATCAGGTATCCAGCCACGAGGATTACGCCACCCTTCTCTCGGCCAACAAGTTGGAAGCCGAGAATCTGAAGCGCGAGCTTCTGATCAGCGTCACCAATTTCTTTCGCGACACCGACGCCTTCGCCGACCTGAACAAGCATGTCATCGCCGAGTTGGTGCGCAAGGCGGAAGACAACGGCACTATCCGCGCCTGGGTTTGCGGCTGCGCCACCGGCGAAGAGGCCTATTCGGTCGCCATTCTCTTCTGCGAAGAGATGGAGCGCCAGGAAAAGACGGTGGAAATCAAGATTTTCGCCACCGACATCGATCGCAACGCGCTGGAAGTGGCGGGCGGCGGCACCTATCCGGAAAGCATCGTCTCTGAAGTTGACGAACAGCGGCGCGGCAAGTTTTTCACCAAAAACGTCTCGTCCTACAAGATCAAGCCCGATGTCCGGCGCATGGTCGTCTTCGCGCCCCACAATGTGATCAAGGACCCGCCCTTCACCAAGCTGGACTTGGTGTGCTGCCGCAATCTGCTGATCTACTTTGAAGCCAATCTGCAGCAGGCGGTGCTGTCACGCTTCCAGTTCGCCCTCAGGCAAGGCGCATTTTTATTCCTGGGGTCCAGCGAAACGCTGGGGCCGCAATCGGTGGATTTCGAGGCGATCAGCGCCAAACACCGCGTCTATCGTCTGCTGCATGGACGCTCGCTGCCGCTAACCGAGGTCAGAAACGAGAATGTGCGCAGCCCAGAATCGGTTCGCACCTATGCGCAGCCCGCCGCAGACTCGAACCGCCGCGAGGGGATGAAGGCGGTCGAGGAAGGAACGCGCCAGCTTCTAACCAGCTACTGCCCGCCGTCGTTGCTGGTCGATGACAGGCAGGAAATCGTCCATAATTACGGTGGCGTCGAACGCTATTTGCGCATACCGGCGGGCGAAGCGACATTGGACGTTTGCCGCCATCTGCCGACGTCGATCGGAACGCTGGTCGCCGCCACCTTGCACCGCGTCTTTCGCGAGTGGAAGGAAATCTGCATTCAGCAGGTCGATCTGGAGCGCGATTCCCCCGCTGAGGATGGCCGCAAGGAATTAGTGCAACTGCGCTTCCGTCCGCTTTCCTTGCCAAAGGGCGGCCAGCGCTTCGTGATGATTCACTTCATCGCCTCCCAGGGATCCGACGTTCCTGTTTCGACGACCTCGATCGACATCAGCGTCGAAACCGTCGAGCGCATCAAACTCCTGGAAGCCGAACTGCAGTCTTCGCGCGAGAACCAGCAGGCGGTGATCGAAGAGCTTGAAACCACCAACGAGGAATTGCAGGCCACCAACGAGGAACTGCTGGCGTCGAACGAGGAGTTGCAAAGCACCAACGAAGAACTGCAATCGGTCAATGAAGAGCTTTACACCGTCAATTCCGAGTTGAAGGAAAAGGTCGACGAACTGACCAACCTCAACAACGACCTTGACAACTTCATGCGCACGACCAAGATCGGCACGATCTTCATTGACGCCAAGGGCACGTTGCGCCGCTTCACCCCCGCCTCGGCCGAGTTCGTCAATCTGATGGACCGCGACATCGGACGCCCCTTCTCAGACATTTCGACCAATATCGACTACCCTGATTTCGACACCGACATCGCAAATGTCATCCGCACCGGCGCGGAGATCGAGAAGCACATCGTCCGCCAGAACGGCAAGGCCATTCATGTGCGCGTTTTACCCTACGCCACGGAAACAGGCGCCATCGGCGGGGCCGTCGTGACCTTTGTCGACACCACCGATCTGACACAGGCACGCCTGCGCGTTCAGTCCTATATCGACTCGCTGCCGCATCACATCGCAGCCCTCGACAAGGGCGGAACGATCATAGCCGTCAATGCAGCCTGGAAGCGCTTCGGCGAAGAATGCGGCATGGACAAGAATTACGATTGGGTCGGCAAGAGCTATCTGGAATCCTGCGTTCCGGCGGGCGGGCCGATGGTGACCGACCACACCGACGGCGCCAGGGCCGTGGGCGGCCTCAGGTCGGTTCTTGAGCGCAAGGCCAGGCATTTCTCATTGGAATACATCAACCGCGCGTCGGGATCGAAGCGCTGGTTCCAGATGAATGTCTCGCCCCTGCTGCCCGACGAGGGCGGCGTCATCGTCACGCATCACGAAATCACCAACCGCGTGATGAACGAGGCGCGCCTCAAGCTCTCGGGAAAGATCATCGAGAATTCCAGCGAAGCCATCGTCATCACCGACGCCGACGAGAAGATTCTTTACGTCAACAACGCCTTCACCAACATCACCGGCTATACCGAGGAAGACATTATCGGCAAATCGCCGCGCATTCTGTCTTCCGGCAGGCATGACAAGGCCTTTTACGCCAAGATGTGGAATGCGCTTTTGTCGCAGGGCCGTTGGTCGGGAGAATGCTGGAACAAGAAAAAGAACGGCGAGGTCTATCCCGAATTGGTGTCGATCAACGCGATCCGCGACGACAAGGGTTCCGTCATCAATTACGTTTCCTTCTTCTCGGACATTACTGGCTTAAAGCAGACCGAACGCCTTTTGCGCCAGAAGAACGCCGATTTGCAGCAATTCGCCCATGTCGCTTCGCATGATCTGCAAGAGCCATTGCGTATGGTGACCAGCTTCTTGCAGCTTCTAAAGAAGCGTCATGACGGCGACCTGTCGAAAGAAGCGCAGGAATACATCTCGTTTGCCGTTGACGGCGCATTGCGCATGAACACTTTGGTGCGCGATCTGCTGGAATTCTCGCGCGTCGATTCCAGGCAAGAAACGCCCGCCTTGCTCGATATCTCGAAAGTCGTAAGCGACAGCCTCAAGAATTTGGAGATGGCCATTCAAGAATCGGGAGCCAAAATTGCGCTGCCCGAGCAATTTCCAAGACTGCAAGGCGATGAGCATCTGCTGGTCAGCCTGTTCCAGAACTTGTTCTCGAACGCACTTAAATACCGCCATCCCGACCGTCCCTGCGAAATCCGCCTTGAGGTTCGCAGCGAACAAGGCATGGCCAGATTCTCGGTCATCGACAATGGGATCGGCATCGAGCCTGACTATTTCGAGAAGATCTTCCTGATTTTCCAGCGCCTGCATACCAGAGAGGAATACCCCGGCACCGGCATCGGCCTGGCGCTTTGCAGGCGCATCGTCGAGCGCCATGGCGGCCTGATCTGGGTGGAAAGCAAGCACGGCCAGGGCAGCACGTTCCACTTCACCCTGCCCCTGTTCATCATGGCTGCCGCGTAACTGTTACAGGCGGCAAAAGGCAGACTCTTTGCCGCTTGGACGCGGGCGAGGCCCGCGCGCCGTTGCTGCGGGAGCCAAGGGGTGCGGAGCATCCCGCCCGGCGCTTGAGGCTTGCGCTTATCGGCTACGATGAGCGCAACCAGCTATTAAGGACAGGCGGTTAGTTCCACCGTCGGCGCATCGGGCGCCAGCTCGCTCATCGCGTGGCATTCACCAAACCAACACAGGCGATAATCCGTGGCGTAGTAGGATTGGGTCAAGATCAGCCTGTCCAGGGGGGGGATCTTGGGCCGCCAGCGCCAGAAGCCGTTTTTGAGCACGGCGTCCTCGCCCGGTTCCATGCCGGCACCCGAGCCTTGGATTCTGGCCTCGACAAGAACCAGACGCCCCTTTGCCGCTTGCCAGTCTTCTTCCCAGGTCACTTTCTCGACCGAATGCGTCCAGGCCAGCGTGTAAAGAACCCCAGCCAGCAGACAGACATTCATGCCGCTACCTGCATCCGCCTGGATTTCCAGGCATGGTACCCCACGAACAAGGCTGACGCCGCGAAACCCAATTCATCGGTAATCGGGATCGCCGCCACCAGCAGGAAGGCCGCCCCGGTGGCCCAGACTCTTTCCGCCAGATTGAGCGGCAGGAACAAAAATCCGATCGAGGCCGCCCCCCACAGGAAGATGGCGATCAGGGCCTTCGCCACTATGTAGCTGGCGCCGATCCAGGTCCAGTCGCCCTGCAACATCAAGGAATTGTCGTAGACGGCCATGTAGGGAATGACGAAACCGGCAATTGCGATGCGCACCGCCCACAGGCCGGTTTTCATGAAGCTGGACTTGGCGATGGTGGCGGCGGCAAAGGCGGCCAGGGCCACGGGCGGCGTCAGATCGGCCATGATGCCGAAATAGAAGACGAACATGTGCGAGACGATCAATGGCACGCCCATCTTAAGCAGGGTGGGCGCCACCAGCGAACTGGTGATGATGTAGTTGGGAATGGTGGGAATGCCCATGCCCAGAATCAGACAGGCCACCATGGTCAGAACCAGGGTCAGGAACAGGCTGCCGCCCGACAGCGCCACTACGCCCTGGGTAAAGGCGCCGGCGGCACCGGTCAGCGTCATGGTGCCGATGATCACGCCGACCAGCGCGCAAGCCACGCCGACCGGCACGGCGGACCTAGCGCCCTCGGCCAAGGCGTTCAAGCATAAGGAAAGCGTTTCTCGCCCGCCTTTCAGAAGGAAATTCCCGGCGATCAAAGCGGCCAGCAGGCCCGCCATGACGTCGATTCCATATTCGAAGAAGGCGGAAGCGCCCAGTCCCAGGGCGATCCAGAAGGCGAACTGAAAGACCCGCGATCCGAAATGGCGAGCCAGCGGCACGCCCAGGATCAAGAGCGCCGTCATCGCCAGACCCACGGTGCCCGAATACATCGGCGTATAGCCGCTCAGCAGCAGAAAGACCAAAACGGCCAGCGGCAGGATCAGGAACCAGTCGCGCTTCAGGGCAGCCAGCGCGCTGGGGCAATCTTCCTTGGCAAGGCCCAGCAGCTTGGCTCTTCCTGCTTCCAGATGCACCATCCAGAAGGCGGTGACGTAGTATAAAACGGCGGGAATGACGGCGGCCTTGACGACCTCGATATAGGGAATGTCCAGCGTCTCAGCCATGATGAAGGCCACCGCCCCCATCACCGGCGGCATGATCTGCCCGCCCATGCTGGACGTGGCTTCGACCGCGCCCGCGAATTCGGCGCGGTAGCCGAATTTTTTCATCAAAGGGATGGTGAACTGGCCGGTGGTGACGACGTTGGCGACCCCCGAGCCGTTGATGGTGCCCATCAGGCAAGAAGAAATCACCGACACTTTGGCAGGCCCGCCCTTGGTGTGGCCCACGGTTCCCAGGGCCATGTCGGTGAACAGGCGGATCATGCCCGCCTGTTCCAGGAAACTTCCGAACAGGATGAACAGAAAAATATAGGTCGCAGACACGTAGGCGGGCGTGCCAAACACGCCTTCGGTGCCTAGCATGTACTGATTGACGACTTGGTCGAGGCCATAGCCCCGGTGATTGAAGGGCGCCGGAAAATACTGGCCCAACAGGGCGTAGGTGGCGAAGGCCAGACAGATCAGCGGCAGGGCCAACCCCATCATGCGCCTGGCCCCCTCGAACACCAAGACCAGCATGCAGATGCCGAAGGCCAGATCGGCCAAGCTGGGATCGCCGGAACGCTGAATCAGATCGCCTTCGAATATCCAGTGATAGAAGGACAGCGAAAAGGCCAGGATGCCAAGCAGCCAGTCGGACAGATTGCGCAGCAGACTGTGCCGGTGCATGGCGGCATTGATGGCGAACACCATCAGCAGCAGGAACCCCACATGCACCGACCTTAGAACCTGGGTCGACAGCGGCGAATAGGCCGCGGTGAACAACTGAAAGGACGAGAAGGCCACGCCGATCCAGAAAATCTGTTTGCTGGTTATGCCATGCCCAAAAGCGTCGCCCTTGGCTTCGATCTCGCCTTGCTTGCTCATCCCCGCGTCACCCCTATGACAAAGAAGAAACGGCCCGAAGTTTGACTTCGGGCCGCCGATGAGAGTGGATTTGGCCTATTTAATCAGGCCCTTTTCACGGTAATATTTCTCGGCGCCGGGATGCAAGGGCACCGGCATGGCCTTGGCCGCGTTCTCAAGGGTAATGTCCTTGCCCGCCGAATGAGCGGCTTTCAGATCGGGCAGATTCTCGAAGATGGCCTTGGTCATCTTATAGACCGTGTCGTCCGAAACGCCCTGATGCGTGACCAGGAAGTTGTTGATCGCCACCGTGGGAATCGGCTTGTCCTGGCCCAGATAGGTGCCCGCCGGAATGGACGCCGGAACATAGGCCGCGTCGCCGGTCTTGGCCACCGTGGCGGCGGGAATCTCCACGATATGGATGGCGATGGTGCTGGCCAGATCGCGGATCGAGGCGACGCCCAGCCCCGCCGATTGCAGCGTGGCGTCAAGCTGGCGGTTCTTCATCAATTCAACCGACTCGCCGAAGGGAAGATACTGCACCTTCATGTCGTCGTAGCTAAGGCCCGCCGCCTTGAACACCGCCCTGGCGTTCAACTCGGTCCCCGACTTCGGTGCGCCCACCGACACCCGCTTGCCCTTAAGATCGGCCAGCGTCTTGATGCCCGATTCTTGTGAAGAAACGATCTGGATGTAATTGGGATAGATGCCGGCCACGCCGCGCAGCTTCTTCAGCGGAGCCTTGAAGCCCGCATCCTCGACGCCAACCCAGGCGTTGGACAGGGAATCGCCCAACGTGAAGGCCAATTCGCCGCGCCCGGCCTCCAGAAGATTGAGATTCTCGACCGAGGCCTTGGTCGCCTGCACGGTCACTTTGGCGTTGGGCATCGCTTTCCCGAACAGGTTCGACATGGCGTTGCCCATCGGATAATAGACGCCGCTGGTGCCGCCGGTAAGGACGTTGACGAACTGCTGGGCCTGGGCGGTCCCGCTCATCGCCACCAAGGCGGCGACGAGAAAAGCAATCTTGCGCATGACGTTTCTCCTGGCTGGTGTTATTTGATCCAAGGATAGCTTATAGCTTGGATCACTTCCAAGCGAAGACAAGGGCAAAGTCAATGCGGATGCGTCATTTTCTTGTTTTGGCATCTTTCGTCATGATGGGGGGCTGCGCCCTTTCCCCGCCAGAGCAACAAACCATCTGGCTGGTCGGTGAAAAGCGCTATATCTCCGAATCCGATGCCTTGGAACGCATGGCCGCCGCTCCACTGCTGCTGCTGGGCGAAAGCCACGACAACCAGGAACATCACCGCCTTCAAGCCCATGTCGTGAAAAAACTGGCTGACAGGGGCCAGACGCGCGCGCTGGCCTTCGAGATGATCGAACGCGACCGGCAACCCGTCATTGATGCGCATCTGGCCAAGCAGATCGTTATACCAAGTTGCGTTAATCGTGACCGATTAACGCAAGCCTCAGGCGCCGGGCGCGTTCCTCCGGAACGCTTGGCTCCCGCGCCTATGGGCGCGCGCGAGCCTTGCTCGCGTCCAAGCGGCGATGAGTCAAAAGTTCCGCCACTTGGCATTACGGCGGAAAGTTTGGGGCAAGCGTTGGACTGGGACAAAAGCGGCTGGCCCGATTTCGCCCTCTATGCCCCTGTTTTTCAGGCTGGTCTGGATGGCGGCTGGCCGATCCGCGCCGCCAATCTGCCAAAATCGCTGTACAAGGCCGTCGGAAAAGCCGGAGGGCTGGACGCGCCGCAAGAAGCGCGGCTGGGGCTGGATCGCCCCTTGCCCCCAGAAATCGCCGCTGGCCTAAGGCAGAATTTGATCGACAGCCATTGCGGTCTGCTTCCCGAAACCGCCCTGCCCGCCATGATGCGCCTGCAAACCGCCTGGGATGGGGCAATGGCCCTGACCATGACGGAAAGCCTGCAAAAGGATGGCGTCGTGTTGATCGCGGGGTCGGAACATGCGCGCCTGGACCGCGCCGTCCCCTTACATCTGGCCCGCCTGCTGCCTGAGGTGAAACGGCTGGCCGTGGCCTTCAAGGAACAGACCGATCCGCCCACGCCGCCCGAAAGCGAAGACTGGCCTTTTGATCTGATTTGGTTCACGCCGCCCACGCCGACAGTGGACCATTGCGCCCAATTGAAAGAGCGGATGAAAAAGAAGAAAGGAGGCTGACTACCGGTCGGAAAACAGCTTGCCGCCGGTCGCCCAGTCTTCGCGCTCGTATTCCTCGAACAGCACGGTCACGGTTTCAGGCGCCAGATCGATCGTCTCGGCGACTGCCTCGGTCACCTTGGCCGCCAAAAGGCGCTTGGACTCGACGCTGCGCCCCTTGAACAACTGGATGGTGACGATTGGCATGAAGACTTCAGTTGCTGCAGCGCGTGGGCGCCGACGTATGGCCGTTGATGGTGCTGGCGGCGAAGCTGGGAAGTTCGTTGCCCCTCAGCCCCTGAACCGATGCGAAGGTGGCGGCCACGCTTTCGCAGAAATCCGGGGTATTGATGCTGACCGTCGAGGCGTCGTTGGCCAATTGCGTGATGAACCGGTCGAAACTTTTCTGCGGCGTCGGCGAAGTGCGCTTGAAATGCGCCATCAGCACCTTGGCGCTATCGGAAATCTGCGGCCCGAAGGAGCGCACGAAGCTGTTGTAACTGGCGGCATGCTGGGGCATATGCGAACATTTCAGGGCGGCGACCATCAACTGGGTCTGCAATTGGCGGACCTGTGTCGCGCTGACCACCTCCGGCGCCGAACAATTGGCCTTGGCCGCCTCCGTCACCGTCAAGCCGCCAACCAATACCGCCGCCGCCAGAATGAGCTTCATTGGGCTTGTTTCCTTGAGCCAGATGGTGAATCGAATCGCCGCATTCTACCCGCTTGTCGGCTTGAAAATCAACGTCCGGTTAAACGCTTATTTTTTAACGGGATTCGCTGGACGGGCGGGCGGCATCCACTTATGAACGCTGACCGGCCTGCCGGTATGCGAGCGCATGACCTTGGGTCTGAGCACCTGTCCGATGGGCGGCGCGCCACCGGGAGCTGCCTGTTCATGCTTCTTGGCGCCGTAGAATTCCTGCATGGCGTCCAAAAGGATGGGCGTGCCCACGCCGTTGGCCAGGGCATCGGTAAATGGCTGGTGCCCTCTGATTTGGCGAGACAGGTAATCCGAGGAATGCTGGCCAAAGCGCCGCCAGATGCTGTCTAGGAAATCGCTGGCCGCCCCGGTCATGGGTTTGGTTTCGAAGTAAGGGCGCCCAGGCTCGAAGGCCCGGTAGACATCGGGGGCCACCGGCCCGGTTTCGAAGGCCACGAACAAGGTGGGCATGAAATAGCGGCCATGGTTGGCCACGGCGAAATAGGCCTGGGAAAGATACAAAAGCCTATGCATCTTCTGGGGTTGCAGATATTCGCCATCGTTGAGCGCCCGGTCGATGAACCAAGCGGCAACGTCGAGCGATGAATCAACGGCGCAGGTTTGCATTCTAATTCTTACCTTAACTTTGCCTTATTCCGAAGCCATCATGGGGTTCGTCCGGTAAAGGTTTGGTGAATCGTTCCAATGGATGCAAGGCGCAAGCGATTCTTGTCGATAACAGCCCTGGCGCTGACCGCCGGGCTGCTGGCCGCCGTTTTCGCCCTGCCCACGATCCTAGCCGCTTTTTTGCCCGAAGTCCTGCGTCAGGCCGGTTTCAAGGATGTATCGCTGACGGTTCTCCATTTAAGTTGGGACCGGCTGGAGCTTGAGGCGGTTTCCTTGGATCAGGCGGTTTCGGCCAAGCGCCTGACCATCACCTTCTCCCCTTTCGGCTTGACCGGTTTGGAGGCGAAGAACCTGAACCTGAAGGCCAAGACCGACGGCAAAAGCCTGCGCTTGGGGCATCTTGTTCTGCCTTTTGCAGGCAACGCCCAGGGCGACGACTTCAATCTGCCGCACATCAAACTGGATCAGGCGCGCTTCGACCTGGATACGCAAATGGGTCCGGTGCGGGGCATTCTGAATTCGGAACATGAAGGCGCCGCCACGCGCCTGCGCCTGGAATTGTCCAGCGGAGCGAAGCCGGCCTTGTTCCAACCCCTGATTCTAACTGGCCTGCTGACCGCTGAAGGACCGGAACTCAGTTTCGTGGGAAGGCTTAACGATCCGATGCACCGGCTGGTGATCGGCATCAAGGGCCATCAGAATCAGCAAACAGCGGCGGGCGAAGCCAAAATCGACCTGAAGCGGATCGAATTCGACCAAAGCGGCCTGCAGCCGCACGACCTGTTCCCGATCCTGGAACCTTTCCTGAAAGACGTGTCAGGCCCCTTCGAGGGGCAAGCGCAACTGGCTTGGCAGAATGGAAAAGTGACCAGCCAAGCCAATCTGCACAGTCATGGCCTGTCCTTCGAAAGCCAGGGAGCCGCAGTGCGCAACCTGATGGGCACGCTTAGCCTGAACCGCCTTTGGCCGTTGCGCACGCCAGCGCCGCAAAGTTTCAGCTTTGGCATGTTGTCTGCCGGAGCGCCCCTGGGTTCCGGCGCCGTCGCCTTTTCGCTGGAAGACGACGGATCGATCTTCTTCAAACGGGCGGTGCTCAATCTGGCGGACGGCAAGTTAAGGCTGGACCCGGTGCGGATCGATCCCGACCTGAACGGCACGCTCAATTTCCAGGCCAGCAACGTCCATCTATCCAGCTTGGCCCCCTTGTTTCAGATCGAGGGCATCGCGCTGGACGGCATCGTCGATGGCGTCATTCCCGTCCATCTGACAAGGGACGGCATGAAAATCATCGGGGCGAAACTGAGCGCAAGGGACAAGGGTTTCGTGCGCTATCGCCCCGCCAACGCGCCCGCCACATTGCAAGACAGTCAGGAAGGGGTTAGCCTGATGATGGCGGCGCTCAAGGATTTCCGCTACGACAGCCTCGCCCTGGGTCTTGACGGCCAAGCCGGGGGTGAAACGACCGTCACCTTTCAGATCAAGGGGCGCAATCCGGGACTGCACAACGGCGTTCCCTTCGAACTCAATTTCCGCCTTTCCGGTCCCCTGGACCGCTTGGCCAAACAG
Organism: Alphaproteobacteria bacterium; assembly: GCA_015231795.1. NCBI lineage: Bacteria > Pseudomonadati > Pseudomonadota > Alphaproteobacteria > Alphaproteobacteria bacterium. Next base: position 794,397 of record JADGAX010000001.1, read on the forward strand.
GCTTACGGCATTATCTCGCTACCCGAACAAATCGAGGCCGCCCTTGCTGAAACCAATCGTTAAACCGCTGCTGGCAAGCCTTCTGCTGCTGGCGGCCTGCACACCCACGGTGAAGATCGAAGCGCCCGACAAGCCGATCGTCATCAATCTCAATGTCAAAATCGAGCAGGAAGTGCGCGTGCGCGTCGAACGCGACGTTGATAAGCTGCTTGTGGACAAGAAGGATCTGTTCGAATGATGGGACGACATCTGCTACTTCTATCGTTGCTGCTGTTCGCCGCCCCTGTCCTGGCGGGTCCATTGGAAGACGCCAAGCGCCAAGGCCAAGTCGGCGAGCGCGCCGACGGCTATCTGGGCGCACCGCCGGGAACCAGCGGCCACGGGGCGCTGATCAACGACATCAACGTCAAGCGCCGTCAGGCTTATGGAGACATCGCCAGCCGCAACGGCACCAATTCGGACGCGGTGGGCGTTTTGACCGGCCAGCGCCTGATCGAACAATCGCCTTCCGGCACTTGGGTCATGGACGCCAATGGCACTTGGCGCAGGAAGTAACCCCGACCTCGACGCGCTTAAGGCGGCCGCCCGCTGGCAAGCGGACGGCATGGGCGTGGCCCTTTCCATCGTCATGAAAACCTGGGGATCGTCGCCCAGGCCGGTGGGCAGCCTGCTGGCCGCCAACGATCTGGGACAATTCGCAGGATCGGTTTCGGGGGGCTGCGTCGAGGGAGCCGTGCTGCTGGACGCCAAGAAGGCCATCATGCTGGGCAAACCCGTGCGCCAGACCTTTGGCGTCAGCGACGAGGAAGCCTGGGCGGCCAGCCTTGCCTGCGGCGGACAGATGGAAGTACTGACCGTCCGCCCGCCCCCTTTGGCTCCCCTTCTTGACGCCAAGCGCCAGCGCATCCCCGCCGCCTTGGCAGTCCGCATGCAAGACGGCGTTTCAACCATCGTCACGAATTCCGATGCAAGCGATGATGGAAGACTGGTGCTGTCCATGCTGGCCCGCAACGAAACGGGGATGAGCGAAGACGACAGGCTGTTCGTTCTAAGCCTGCCGCCCCAGCCGCGCATTCTGATCGTCGGCGCCACCCATATCGGGCAAATCCTGGCCGAGATGGCCGTGCTGGCCGGTTTCGATGTCGCCGTCATCGATCCCCGCCACGCCTTCAACGACCCATCCCGCTTTCCCGGTCTGCGCCATTCCAAGGAAGAACCGGCCAAGGCCCTGACCCAATTGGGTCTGGACGGCTCGAGCGCCCTTGTCACCCTGACCCACCAATCCAGGATCGACGACGAAGCGCTGGCCTTTGCCTTGAACAGCCCTTGCTTTTATATTGGCGCCCTGGGCGGCAAGAAGACGCATGCGGCCCGCCTGACGCGCCTGGGACAAGGCGAAGACCGCATTCACGGCCCCATCGGCCTGGATATCGGCGCCGTAACGGCCAGCGAAATCGCTGTCGCCATTCTGGCCCAGATCGTTCAGTCCTGGCGCCAACGGGGCAAGGACGCATGATTTTTTCGGAATTCGATCTCGATCAGGCGGAAGGCATTCTGCTGGCCCATTCCTTGCGCATCGAAGGGCGCAAGCTGGCCAAGGGCAAGAAGCTGTCGCCAGACGATCTGGCGCTGATGGCCCGGGGTGGACTTCGCAAAGTGACCGGAGCGCGCCTTGAAGAGGGCGACGTCGGCGAACATGAAGCTGCCTTCGAACTGGCCGACCGGCTGATGGGGGTCAATCTGGAATGCGGCCCGGCGCTGACGGGACGCTGCAATCTGATCGCCCAACAGGCCGGATTGGCAGTCATCGACGCCGAGAAGCTGGCCCGCCTGAACCGGGTCGATGAAGCGGTGACGGTCGCCACCCTGTCGCCCTTTGAAGTGGTCGAGGCGGGACAGATCGTCGCCACGGTCAAGATCATTCCCTTCGCCGTCCCTAGGACCGTGCTGGATACCTGCCTAGCCGTCGGCGGCCCTTCGATCGTGCGCGTCCTTCCCTTCCTGCCCCTGCGTGTCGGCGTCATCGCCAGCCTGTTGCCGGGCCTGCCCGACAGCGTCGTGCGTTCGACCTTCGAGGTCACGCGCCTGCGCGTCGAATCATTGGGCGGCAAAATTACCGATGAAATTCAGGTTCCGCACGAAGTGGGGGCCTTGTCGCGCGCCATCAAGAAAATGGCCGAACAGAATCTCGATCTCATGCTGATCTCGGGCGCCTCGGCCACCTTGGACCGGCGCGACGTGGTGCCCGAGGCGTTGACGCATGCGGGCGGCGTGATCGATCATTTCGGCATGCCGGTCGATCCGGGCAATCTGATGCTGATCGGGCGCTTGGGGAAATTGCCGGTCATCGACATGCCGGGCTGCGGCCGCTCGGCGCGCCTGAATGGGCTTGATCTGGTTCTCAGGCGCTTGTTCGCTGGCCTGCCGGTCAGCGGCGACGACATGATGCGGCTTGGCGCCGGAGGCTTGCTGAAGGATATCGGATGCCGCCCCATGCCCAGGCGCGCCGAAGACACCTTCGCGGCTGCGCCCAGAAAAGCGCGCGTGGCGGCCATCGTGCTGGCTGCGGGGCGTTCAGTGCGCATGAAGGGATCGAACAAGCTGCTGGCCAAGCTGAACGGCCAGCCGATGATCCGCCTGGTTGCGCAAGCCGCCCTGGAGTCCATGGCGCAACATGTCATCGTGGTCACCGGCCATCAGGAAGACGAGGTGCGCGAAGCCTTGAGCGGGCTTGGCGTGTCGCTGGTCTCGAACCCGCGCTTTGCGGAAGGGCTGTCAGGGTCGTTGAAGGCGGGGCTGCACGCCTTGCCGCAGGATGTCGATGCGGCGCTGATCTTGCTGGGCGACATGCCGATGATCGCAGCCACGCAGATCGACCGGCTGATCGGCGCCTTCGATCCCGATGAAGGGCGCTCGATCATCGTTCCCACCTTGAAAGGCAAGCGCGGAAATCCCGTTTTGTGGGCCAAGCGCTTTTTCGGTCCCATGTTGGCCATCGAGGGCGACGTGGGGGCGCGCCATCTGATCGGCGAGAACATGAATCAGGTCTTCGAGGTCGAGATGGACGACGAGTCCGTGCTTACCGATATCGACAAGCCGGAAGACTTGCGCGCCGTATCAGAATAGCCTGTCACGAATAGCGGTAGTTGGCCTCAGGCCCGCCTTCGATATTGCGTTTGGCCGATTCGTAAGTGCCAGCCCCCTTACCCGCCGCATGGGGGCCAAGGCCGCGCGCCAAGGAATTGTTCGACTGGGCAGTCGCTTCGGAACGTTCCTGGGCGAAGAAGGCCATCGGAACCAAACCCTGACTGCCGAAACTGGGGATCTGCGCCTGTCTGGTCTGTTGCTGTTGGGCGGCAAGCCGGTGCTGAACGCCCAATCCCTCGAAACCGTCCGGGGTCGAAGCATCGGCCCTGGTTCCGGTAAGTTGTGCGCCGCTAAGTTCGCTGATCTGAGAGGATTGGGAAAAGGCCGCGTCGCGCACGACGCCGGAAGCACGGGCCGTTGTCATTGGCCCGTAACCGATGCTCGCCGTCCCTCTGACGGTGTTGACCGCCATTTTCCGCGTCCTACAAATTAAAACCGTAGGGTCATTATAGTCAGATTATAGGATTTTTACAAGGAAATGTCGAAACCGGTCAACTTTCGACATGCGCTGCGTTAATTTCTCTCAAATATCCGCTTAATAAAAGTCAAAGCGACTTCTTTGCCCCCTTGATCGAAGACTCCCATATGCCCACCCTGGGCGAAGAACCGTCCTTCGGCCTTGGGTCCGGCGGCGGCCAGCAGGGTTTGTCCATGCGAAACCGGCACCGTCCGATCATCGGAACAGTGCAGAATCAGCAGCGGAACCGTGATCTTGCCGATGCGCGCCAGACTGTCGAAACGATCCTTCACCAACCAGCGGGCGGGCAGATAGGGATAATGGTGCTGGGCCGTCTCGGCGACCGAGATGAAGGGGGCCTCGAGGACCAGCCCGGCCAACTGGTTTTCCACCGCCAACAAGGTGGCGACGCCGGACCCCAAGGATTCCCCATGCAAGACGACCCGCGACAAGGGAACGCCCTTCTCGGCCAGAAAGGCCAGGGCGGCCCGTCCATCGGCGTAAAGCCCTTCTTCGCTGGGCGAACCAGCGCTTTTGCCGTAACCCCGCCAATCGATCGCCAGAACGCCCAGACCGGCGCCAAGATAAGCGGCCAGCTTGTCTTCCAACATTCCCAGATTGCCCGCATTGCCGTGCAGATAGACGATGACGCCCGCATTGCCCTGGGCGGGAGCGAACCAGCCGTTCAAGCGCACGCCATCAGCCGCTTGCAGCCAAATCTCGGCCATGCCCCGCAAAGGCGCGGGAGAGGATCTGTCCGGATGGTAAAGCAGACGACGCTGGAAAACATACATCCCTACAAGAAGGGTTAAGTATCCCAGCGCCGCCGCAGTCAGAAACGTCAGCAGGAACGAACGCAAGATCAGGCCACCTGCGGCAATTCGCTTAAAGCCCTGTCAAGCTCTTGTTCGTCATAGGGCTGATCGACCAGCTTGCCCGCGAAATAATCGGTGTAGGCCTGCATGTCGAAATGGCCATGGCCGGACAGGCCGAACAGAATGACCGGCGAGGTGCCCGCTTCCTTGGCCTTAAGCGCATGATGGATGGCGCTTTTGACGGCATGGTTGCTTTCGGGTGCCGGCACGATTCCTTCCGCCCTGGCAAAGGCGACGCCAGCTGCGAAACAATCGGTCTGATGCCAAGCCTCGGCCTCGATCAAGCCCAACTGCTTCAGATGGCTGACCATGGGCGCCATGCCGTGATAGCGCAACCCCCCGGCATGGAAGCCGGGCGGAATGAAGGTCGAACCCAGCGTATGCATCTTGACCAGGGGTGTCAGATGGGCCGTATCGCCGAAATCATAGGCGTAATGGCCCCGCGTCAGCGTGGGACAGGCCGCCGGTTCCACGGCGATCACGCGCGGCTTCTTGCCACCGTGCAAGGACCGGCCAATGAACGGGAAGGCCAGACCGGCGAAGTTCGATCCGCCGCCGGCGCAACCGATCACGAAATCGGGATAGTCGTCGGCCATGTCCAATTGAGCAAGCGCCTCAAGGCCGATTATCGTCTGATGGGTCAACACATGGTTAAGCACGCTGCCCAGCGCATATTTTGTATCGTCGCGCTTGGCCGCCACCTCGACGGCTTCCGAAATAGCGATGCCCAGGCTGCCCGTGCTGTCGGGATGCGCCTTCAAGATGGCGCGTCCGGCCTCGGTTTCCTCGCTGGGGCTGGCGACGCAGCGTGCCCCATAGGTTTCCATCAAAGCCCGGCGATAAGGCTTTTGCTGATAGCTGACCTTGACCATGAAGACTTCAACCGTCAGGCCAAACAGCGAACCTGCGAAGGCCAGGGAACTGCCCCACTGCCCTGCCCCGGTTTCGGTGGACAGGCGCTTGATCCCCGCCTGGCTGTTGTAGAAGGCCTGGGGCACGGCGGTATTGGGCTTGTGGCTGCCCGACGGGCTGACGCCCTCGTATTTGTAATAGATGCGGGCCGTAGTGCCCAAGACCTGCTCCAGCCTGCGCGCCCGATACAGGGGGGCCGGACGCCATTGGCGATAGACGTCGCGCACCGGCTTGGGAATTTCGATTTCCCGCTCCTCGCTGACTTCCTGAAGGATGATGTCCATCGGAAACAACGGCTCGAGATCGCTTGGCCCGATCGGCTGGCCGGTGCCAGGATGCAGGGGTGGTGGCAGGGGAACCGGCAGGTCGGCGGCAATATTGTACCAGTGGGTGGGGATTTTGCTTTCGTCGAGCTGGTATTTGACGGTCCCGGTCATGGTGCGCTCCGGATGGGGGGTTTGTTGGCGCAAGGTTAGCAGAGGTCTAAGAGAAGGCAAAGCAGCAGCTTGGCACGCCGTCCGCTTTCAACTACCCTGGCGGCAACCAAAAACCGCGCACCACAAGGACAAATCCATGCCCTATAAAAGGCTTACGCTTAGTCACAATCTGATCGAGGAACAGCGCCGCCTGGGAGGCTCGGGCGCTTTTACCGCGCTCATGACCGACATCATCACCGCCTGCAAGATGGTCTCGCGCGAGGTCAACCGGGGCGCGCTGCTCGGTAATCTGGGAGTGGCGGGCAGCGAGAACGTGCAGGGCGAAGAGCAGAAAAAACTGGATGTGTTGGCCAACGACATTTTCCTGCATATGAATTCGCTGGGCGGAAACTATGCCGCCATGGCGTCAGAAGAGTTGGAGGACGTCTTTTCGGTGACCGGGCAGGCCGATGGCCGCTATCTGCTGCTGTTCGATCCCCTGGACGGCTCGTCCAACATCGACATCAACGTCTCGGTGGGGTCGATCTTCTCGATCCTGCGCCTGCCCGAGGGCGCCAAACCCGGCGCGGCTGAAACTTTTCTTCAACCGGGCGTCAAACAAGTGGCCGCCGGATACGCGCTTTATGGCCCCTCGACCATGCTGGTGCTGACCACCGGCAACGGCGTGCACGGCTATACGCTGGACCGCGGCGTCGGCATGTTCTTTCTGACCCACCCCAACATGACGGTGCCCGAAGACACCAAGGAATTCGCCATCAACGCCTCGCGCCAGCGCTTCTGGGAACCGCCGATCAAACGCTATGTCGATGAATGTCTGGCGGGCAAGGACGGTCCCAGGGGCAAGAATTTCAACATGCGCTGGGTGGCTTCGATGGTGGCCGAGGTGCATCGCATTCTGGTGCGCGGCGGCGTGTTCATGTATCCGATGGATGCCGAAAACGCCAAAACCGGCGGCAAGCTGCGCCTGATGTACGAAGCCAATCCCATGTCCTTCATCATCGAGCAAGCGGGCGGCATGGCCAGCACGGGACAAAGCCGCATCATGGAACTGCAGCCCACCGGCCTGCATCAGCGCGTGCCGGTGATCCTGGGATCGAAGAACGAGGTCCAACGCATCGTCGATTATCACAAGGGATAAGCGAAACCGGTTAGCGCCGACGGCACTGAAGGCGCCAGGCGATCCAGACGGCGGCGGCAGCGGCAGCGGCCAGCAGGGTGCCCAGGGCGTTGATCTTGGGGCTGACTCCCAGGCGCATCGACGAGAAAATCTCCATCGGCAGCGTGGTGGCGCCGGGGCCGGTCACGAACTGGGCCACCACCACGTCGTCGAGCGACAAGGTGAAGGCCAGCAGCCATCCGGCCAGCAGGGCGGGCGTCAAAAGCGGCAGGGTGACGGATGTGAAAACCGCGAAGGGGCGCGCGCCAAGATCAAGGGCTGCTTCTTCCAGCGAACGGTCAAGATCGGACAATCTGGCGCGCACCACCACCACCACGTAAGAAGTGGCAATCGTGGCGTGCGCGATCACGATGGTGGACATGCCGCGTTCCGCTGGCCATCCGATGGCCTTGCCTGCCTCGACGAAAGCCAGCAGCAACGCCAAGCCGATCACCACGTCGGGCAGAACCAACGGCACGTTCAGCAGAAACCCGAACATCGACCGGCCCCAGAAACGCCGGTTGCGGTCAAAGGACAAGGCCGCCAAAGTTCCCAGCAACAAAGCCAGCGTGGCGCTGATCGCCGCCACTTGGAAGGACAGCCAGGCCGCTTCCAAAAAGCGCTCGTCCTTGAACAATTCCCCATACCAGCGCAAGGACAGGCCCGACCAGACCGCGACCAGCCGTGAGTCGTTGAAGGAATAGAGAACCAGCAGCGCGATCGGCGCGTAGAGGAAGGCGTATCCGAACATCAAGAGCGACAGGGGAAAGCGCGACTGTTTCATGAATCGCGCCCCGCCAAACGGTGGCGCGCGCGCTGAAGGAAAACCAATGGAACGGCGACGACGGCCAGAAGCGCCATGGCCAAAGCCGCCGCCGCTGGCCAATCGCGGGTCAAGGCGAAAACGTCCCACAGCATCTTGCCCATCATCGCCGAGCCGCCGCCGCCCATCATTTCCGGAATCACGTATTCGCCCAACGCCGGAACGAAGACCAGGGCCGAACCGGCCAATATTCCCGGCATCGACAAGGGCAGCAGCACGGAAAGAAAGGTTCTGGCCGGGCCAGCGCCCAGATCGGCCGAGGCTTCGAGAAGGCTTTGATCGATCCGTTCCAGAACGGCGAAAAGCGGCAGCACCATGAAAGGCAAATAGGCATAGACCATGCCGATCAGAATGGCCTTGTCGGTATTCATGATCGCCCAGGGCTGATCGATCAGCCCCAGCCACAACAGGAAATTGTTCAGAAGTCCGTCATCGCCAAGAATGGTCATCCAGGCATAGATGCGCACCAGGAACGAAGTCCAGAAGGGCAGCATGATCAGCAGCAGCAAGGGGCCTCGTTGCTCCCGCCTTGCCCTGGCGATGGCCCAGGCCATCGGCCAACCGACGACAAGGCAGATCAGCGTGGTCAATCCCGCCAGCGTCAGCGATTCCTGAAGAGACTGCGCCAACATCCCATCTTCGGCCAGTTGGACATAACTGTTCAGGCTGGCGGCCAATGCGGCTTGGCCATCTTCCGACCAGTTCAGAAGCGGCTTGTAGGGCGGGATGCCGACTTGAGATTCGGAGAGCGACACCATGGCCAGGATCAGCACCGGCACCAGAACGAACAAGAGCAGCCAAAGCAGCGGCAAGCCAAGAACGATCCGGGTGGCGATCCGCTGCTTCATGGCAAGGCCACGCCGTCGGTGGGATGCCAAGACAAACTCACGGTCTCGCCCAGGGCGACGGGGGCCGAGACGGCATGACGCAGATTGGCCGCCATGACGATGACCACTTTGCCCGAAGCAAGCCGCACCCTGTATTCCGACGCCCCGCCCAGATAGGCGATTTCCTGAACCTGTCCCGCCAGCAGATTGTCGCCGGTCTGCGTTCCCTGACCGATGGAAATCTTTTCGGGGCGCACCATCGCGGCCAGTCTGGTTCCGGGCTGGAAATCTCCCGGCACGTTCAGATCGATCCCTTCCGCGTCACAGTGCAGCAGCACGCCGGACGGCGACGTGCCGGTGACGACGCCTTCGAACAGATTGGCGGTGCCGACGAACTCGGCCACCGCCCGGCTGTTGGGACATTCATAGATTTCGCGCGGGCGGCCCACTTGAAGAACATGCCCCGCCTCCATGACGGCGATGCGCGTCGACACCGACATCGCCTCTTCCTGATCGTGGGTCACCATCACGAATGTCGTGCCCACGCGCTTTTGAATTTCCATCAGCTCGAAACGCGTTTGCTCGCGCAACCGCTTGTCAAGGGCGGCCATCGGCTCGTCGAGCAGCACCACCACCGGCCTGCGGGCCAGGCAACGGGCCAAAGCGGCGCGTTGGCGCTCGCCGCCGGACAGTTGATGCGGCTTTCTGGAAGCCAAGCGTTCCATGCGCACCAAGGCCAGCATTTCTCCCGTCCGCCTGCGCACCTCGCGCGGATCGACGCCCTGTTGCCTAGGGCCGAAAGCCACGTTCTCGGCCACCGTCATATGCGGAAACAAGGCGTAGGACTGGAACATCATGTTGACCGGGCGGTCGTAGGGCGCAACACCCGACATGTTGCGCCCGGCAATGTCGATCCGTCCGCCATCGGCCTCGACGAATCCCGCCAGCAGGCGAAGCAGCGTCGTCTTGCCGCAGCCCGATGGGCCAAGCAGCGAGAAGAATTCGCCCGCCTCGATGTCGAGATCGATGGCAGACAGCGCCGTCAGGCCGCCATATGCCTTCGATACGCCCTGAATTCGGATGACCGGGGCGGTCACTTCTTGGCGGTACGGAACTTGGTCCAGGCCCTGGCCCGGCTGCGTTCGTAATCCTTGCTCGCCACCGGCAGGGTAAACAGCTTGGCTTGCGATTCAGGGGGCGGATAGATCACCGGGTCCGACTTGATTTCTGGCGCGATGAGCTTGGAGGAGGCCAGAACCGCGTTGGCGTAGCCGGTTTCGTTGGTGATGTCGGCGATCACGTCGGGGCGCAGCAAAAAGTCGATGAAGCGGTGCGCATTTTCGGGATGTTTAGCGTCCTTGGGAATGGCCATCACGTCGATATTCACCTCGGCGCCCTCTTTGGGAATGAAGATGGCGATCTCCTGCGGCTTCTTGCCTTCCTTGCCGCGCGCCCTGGCCTGCACCAGATCGCCCGCATAACCCAAGGCGACGCAGATTTCGCCGTTGGCCAGATCGTTGATGTATTTCGAACTGTGGATGTATTTGTAGTATTTGCGCAGCGAGATCAGTTCCGCCGCCGCCGCGTCCAGATCCTCAATGTTCTCTGAAACGGGATTGCGCTTCTGATAGGCCAACATCGCCGGAATGACTTCGGTGGGCGTGTCGAGAAGCGAAACGCCGCAGGACTTCAGTTTCTCGAGAACGGCGGGCTGGAACAACATCTTCCACGAGCCGATGGGGGCGTCGGGCAGCAGGCTTTTCACCTTCTCGACATTATAGCCGATGCCGGTCGCCGCCATCATATAGGGCAGGCCGTATTCGTTGCCGGGGTCCGAGCGGGTCAAATTGGCCATCACCATCTTGTCGAGACCGACGGCGTTGGGCAGCTTCTTCTTGTCCAGCTTCAGATAGGCCCCCGCCTTGACCTGCTGCGCAAAGAAGGGCGTCGCCGACGGAAAGACCAGATCGTAGCCCGACTTGCCGGTCATCAACTTGGTGTCGAGCACTTCGTTGGAATCATAGACGTCGTACTTGACCTTGATGCCGGTCTCCTTGGTGAAACGCTCAAGCGTATCCTTGGCGACATAGTCCGACCAGTTGTAGACATTGAGCACCGGCTCTTCCGCTTTTGCATTGGCAAAGGACGCCAGCAGCGAAGCCAGGATCGCGAACGACCGCAAATGTGAAACAGACATTGATCCCCCCAGGGTGAAACCTACTCTCCAGGCCGGATTTTGCGGGCGAGCGGACGGGCAAGTCAACCCCGCATCAAGCATGACAGTCTTTTGAAATTGTGGGCCAAAACGTCAGGGACGGTCGGGAACCGGGATATCCAGGCACGGCTTGCCCGCATGGGCCAGGACCTCGATGGTCACATGGTCAAGCCCGGGAACGGAAACCAGCAAGGCCTTGTAATGTTCGGGCGGGCGCGGAAAATGCGTCACCACCGACAGAATCACGGCCAGTCGGCCCGGCTCGAACGACCAAAGATGCAGATCGGCAATGCGGTTGTCGGCGTCCGCCTCGATCCGCTGGCGGATATCCTCGATCAAGGCAGGGTCGGCGATTTCATCCAGCAAGACGCCGCTTGCGCTCTTGATCAGGCCGCGCGCCCAGATGAAAATCACCAGAGCGCTCGCCATGCCCACCACGGGATCAAGCCAATCCCAAGACAGGAACATGCCCGCCGCCAGAGCCAGAATGGCCCCAATCGAGGTTAGCAAATCGGCCAGCACATGCAGATAGGTGGCGCGCATGCTGTGGCCTTCGCCATGCCCGTGATCATGGCCGCCAGGGGGGTCCAGGATCAAAACGCTGACCAGATTGACCGCCAAGCCGATGGCGGCGACCACCAGCGCCTCGACATAGGCGATGGGCGTGGGATTGAACAGGCGGCTTAAGGCCTCCCACACCATAAAAAGGGCGACCATCCCCAGAAAAATGGCGCTGGCGAATCCTCCCAGCGCATCCACCTTGCCCATGCCGAAGGTGAATCTTGGGTCGTCCTTGTGGCGCCTAGCAAAGGCGTAGGCGAACAAAGCGATGAACATGGCCAAGCCATGGCTGGCCATATGCCAGCCGTCGGCCAGCAGGGCCAACGATCCGAAAACCCACCCGGCGCCGATCTCGGCAACCATGGTCGCCACGGTCAGCCCCATCACCCAGCGGATGCGCCGCTCGAGACCATGCGTATCGGAACGCAAGCCATGGGAATGCCGGTAGCTGTCCATACAGTAAATATGCAAACGCCCCTCCCGGATCGAAACGTCCGAATGCTGATTGCCACTATATGCGCCGCCGGAGGCCCTCCGGCAATTTCCTAAAATTTATGTTGACTTGGGAGGGGTTGCAAACGCCTCTCACTCACAGATTTCGTCTAATGATCATGCGATAACGAAGATACCTAGAGCGGATTCACGACTGAAGTGACTGCGCTTTCTTGCAGCCTGCGCTAGGGTGGTTGCCCAATTGGCAGCGCGAGGCGGATTGTGCAAAGCGAAGACACATTTACCAAAGTGACCCACAAAAGCTGGCTTGGCCGTTTCGGCAACTCGATAGGCGGCGCGATTGTTGGCCTGATCTTGTTCATCGCCAGCTTCGTCCTGCTCTATTGGAATGAAGGAAGGGCGGTCGATGCGATCATAGCGCTCGACGCCGCTTCCAAACAGATCGTGTCCGTATCCGCAGAAACGGTCGATCCCGCCCACGAGGGGCGGCTGGTTCACCTTTCAGGGATGGTCGATGTCGCGTCAGACCTTGTCGATCCGGTTTTCCACGTCACGGCCACCGACGCCGTTCGCCTGGAACGGCGCGTTGAGATGTTCCAGTGGCGAGAGAATAAAGAAACCAGAACCGAGAAAAAGCTGGGCGGCGGTGAAACTGAAACAACGACCTATAACTATGTCAAGGAATGGTCCGATAAAACCATCAATTCCAATTCCTTCGAAAAGCAACAGGGACACGCAAACCCCGACATGCCCTATCAGGGCAAGGTCCTTAATGTAAAAAGTGCCAGAATTGGCGGCTTTATCCTGGATCAAAGCCAAATTGCGCAAATGTCGAATTTCGAACCCCTGGCCGTGGACGCGCAAGATGGCGACCTGCCGCGCGGTTTTCGCTGGGAGGGTGAGTATCTTTATCGCGGCAAGTCGCCCGACCAACCGCAAATCGGCGACCTGCGCATTGCCTTTCATCAGGTGCCGGTTCAGACCATTAGCGTCATCGCACAGCAACGCGGGTCGACCCTGGCGGGTTTCAAGGGCGAAAGGGAGCGCATTATAAACATGGTTTCCTTGGGCGCCCTTGGCGCGGATGCGATGATCGAACAAGCCAAAGCGGACGAGGCGATCCTGACCTGGATTCTGCGCGTCGCCGGATTCTTCATGATGCTGTTCGGTCTGACGCTCATGGCAAGTCCGCTAGCCTGGCTGGCCAGTCTGCTGCCTTTCCTGGAAAGCCTGGTCAATGCCGCCAGCTTCGGCGTGGCCTTCATGATCGCCGCCCCGCTGACCCTGACCATTATTGCGGCCGCCTGGCTGATCCATCGCCCCCTGATCGGCGCAGCCCTGCTTGCTGTCGGACTTGCAACGGCCTTCATCATCAAGCGCCTCATCCTGCCCGCACGCGCGAAGGGCTGATGGGACCCGCACAGACAAGATAAGACCTGTTTTCCTCTCCTGTCAGCAAGCAACCGCGCTGGTCGACGCGTCGATCAACAGGTGCGTGGGCAGATCAAAGAATGTCGATGTTGGAAAGTCGGTCTTGCTTCCAATTCGCCCCTATCAATTCCTTTGAAGCCGGGCATGATAGACGTCAATGTGTTTTAAGAATGGCCTGCAACGACCGACACATATCTTGAATTGCATGATGTATGTCAATGATGCGCGGTGCCCCTCAGAATTCATTTTATGGCGATTTCATTGGGACAAACGAAACAAGCGCCTGTGAATCGGCTTCTCGCTTTCTGCATGCCGAGAATTCAGTTATCGTGGAGCGCATAAGAAAGACGACTATTGCGCCGCGAGGAAAACGTCGGGATTCTTGGATCCTTCCGCCGACTGTCCATGTATGCATGACAAGGGCAAACGCAGGACGGACCCAACATCCCCCCCACCCAAGGAGGACACATGCTCTATCGGGGCAAGGCCAGCCGTACAGCGGTTCGTTTCGTTCTTGCGGCCACGTTCCTTACGCTTCGCGAAACAGAGCATATCAAGGACGTCATCAAGCTGGTGACGGATATCAGCAAACTGATCCATGAACTTCAACAGGAACGCGGACGCTCCAACGTTTATCTTTCATCGGGCGGCAAACAGTTTGGCGATCAGGTTGCAGAGCAGGTCCTAAGAGTGAAAGAGGCGGAAACCGCCGTCCGCCAGGGCTTCGAGATGATCGACAGGCTTAGCTCCAGCACGGGAATCTTCGCCCAGGTCAACAACGTCCTGCATGATTTCGCTACCCTGGCGGAAGTTCGCGATAAAGTCCGCTCGTTGGCGCTAAGCCCCCGCGAGGCGTTTACCTTCTTCACGGACCTGATTGCCGATCTGCTGGCGGTCGTTTCTGCGACAGCCGGTTCAAGCACGGACCCCAAACTGGTGCGCCCGCTGATCGCCTGTTTCAACTTCATGCAGGCCAAGGAATATGCCGGGCAGGAACGCGGTCTAGCCATCGCCTGTTTTGCCGCCGGACGTTTCGAGCCTGCGCTGCACCGCAAATTTCTGCACCTGATCACCCAGCAGACCAGATCCCTGGACATTTTTACCCAATATGCGGAACCGGCACAGTCCAAGACGGTACTGGAAAAAATGGGCGGGCAGGTGATGGCGGAAATAGAGCGGATGCGCCTGGCGGCAAGAGAGCGTGGACTTTCCGGTGATGTCAGCGACGTCGACGCCAACCACTGGTTCGATCAGACAACCAAGCGCATCAATACGATGAAGACAGTGGAAGACCATCTGGCTGAAAATTTGCGCCGCGTCTGCGAAGAACGGATCAGCGAAGCCAAGGCGGCCTTCACTAGACCACTTCCCGGCAGCGCGCCAATCCTGTCGGCAACCGCACTAGTCACTCGGCTGGCACTTTGGATGTCGGAACGCTGGTTCGAGGCCGTCAACGCCTCGATGCGGCAACTGGCCTGCGCCAAGGATGCGACTATCGATGCCGGCCCCTGGGGCGAGGAAGCCCTGCGCTTGTTTCGTCAGGGCCGCGGCGATTCCGGCGGGCTGGCGGCCCAGCAGCAGGCGGAACTTCGCAGGCGTGAAGCCAGGCACGAGAATGTAGAAGATGCCGTCCACGATTTCAGCGCAACGGGAGAAACCGCCCTGACCGCCATCGACGAAGTGGCCTTGCGCGTGCACGACAGCGCCGAGCGGGTTTCAAGCGTTGCCGCGGACACATGCAAGCGTTCATCCGACGCGGCCGCCGTCATGCAACAACTTGTCTCTGGAATCCAGACGGTAGCGGTCGCCGCCGACAAGCTCTCGGAAGGCATTTCAGAAATTACGTCTCACGCCTCCGAATCGCAGTCCGTCGCCACTGTCGCCGTTCAGGAGGCCGAACGGACCTATGCGTCGGCCAGCCAAATGGTCGGCGCGGCCAAACGGATTGCCGAAATGGGCGAACTCATCAACAATATCGCCAGCCAAACAAATCTGCTGGCCTTGAACGCGACCATCGAGGCGGCCAGAGCAGGCGATGCCGGCAAGGGCTTTGCCGTCGTTGCAAACGAGGTAAAGAACCTGGCCAACCAGACAAGCCGGGCGACCGAGGACATAGGGCGCCACGTTAAGGACATTCAGGCTGTCTCGTCCGAGGTGGTCGATGCGATCGGCTCGATCCGCGTGACGATCTCTCGCATGGATGGAATCGTCGCCAAGGTTGCCGAGGCGCTGGCCGAGCAAAAGGCCGCCACGGAAAAGATCAACCAGAACATCGAGCAGATGGCGACTGGAAGTGAACAGGTTTCCGGCACCGTCGTCGGCGTCACCCAGGCAACCGGAGACACTGGAATGATGGCGAGCCATGTCCTCAAGGCGGTAGGGGAACTGGCGACGCTTGCCCAGTCCATGCGCACCGGCCTTGACAGCTTCATCTCCAAGGTCCGCGCCGAAGGCTGACGCCAGGATTCAGCTGCCCAGCTTGGTCCGCCGCAGGCAGGCGGAGGCGCTTGAGGTGCCCCTAGTTTGTTAGACACCTTGCGCCGAATACCAATATCCGTCCGGAAGAGCGACTGACGGATGAAGAGATCAGCCATGTATAACCCGTCCAGAAGGTCAGGACGCAAATCAGGCCGATCCAACCGCGCGCGGGGTGCTTTCTGGCACGGCTTAGAACGATTGGCTAGGCCAAGTTAGGTGGTAGCAAGCCCCGGGTGGGGACTTCGGCATGATCGAGGCCGCGTTGCCGCCTGGCTTCGCATCGGAGATTGGAGATTCTTAAATCCAGGATGGGAGGCTTGTTCATCCCTGCTAGCAGAGACGAAGGCGTGTTCGGCGAAAAGATTGATTGCTGGAAGGCGGAATTGACCGACAAGTATTTTTAGCCTCCATCGCCTCGGGTCTCTTTTCTCCTAATTGCACTATGGCGAAGGAATGTTAAAGATTCGATCCATTGGCCGCATTGGATCAAGCGACCATTCCGCCAGCGACCCGTCGTAAAGCCGGGCCTGGGAATTGCCCAGCAATTCATGAGCGACAAACCAGAGCAGCGATGCCGTATGGCCTGTGTTGCAGAAAACAATCATCGGGGCATCCGGCTGAACCTTGGCATAGGCAAACAAGGATTTCAGTACCGTCGGTTGGCGGAAAAATCCCTTGCCATCCACCGTCATCCAAACCAACGGCAGATTCACGGCTCCGGGCAAGGTTCCTGGCAGCAGGACCTTATCGCTTTTGTTGATGCCCAGATATTCGTCGCTGGGGCGGGCATCGACCAATGGCAGGCTTGTTTCGGCAACATCTGGAAGGAACGCCTCCATGCCAGATACTGGACGAGCGGCATAAATCTCGGTCTTCCTGGGTTTCGCTGGTCCAGCCTCCACGGGCAATTTTTGTTGAACGAAAGAGGCCAACCCGCCATCCAGCACGGAAACCTTCTCCTGTCCCAAGACCTTCAGCGTCCAGTAAAGACGCGTCGCTGACGCCATGTCGTAGGCCGACAATCCTGGCGCAACCAGCACGACATGTTTGTCGGATGCAATGCCCAGGCGCCCCAACAAGGATTCCAGTGCAGGGATGGCGTTCATGACATCCGGCACCCCATTGCGCTCGACACGCCAGCCATCTTTTTTGTAGTCGGTGAAAGCCGAACCAGGGATATGTGCGGTCAGGAATTCGCCAGGCGTGCGCCCAACATCGACAATCCGAACAGCATCATTCTTCGCCTGAGCAGCAACCCACTCTGCCGTCACCAAGGGCTGCGCTCCAAGCGGAAGGGAAAATAATAGGAACAAGGAGAAAAAAACAAAACGGCCTATCACATGTCCCCCGCTTTCTGGATGCCGTAACGGCGCATCTTTTCCCACAGGCTTTTGCGAGAAATACCCAGAAGATCGGCTGCTTGGCCGACCGCTCCTTGGCACCGATCCAGGGTCGAACGGATGATGTCTCGCTCGGCCTCCTCTACCGCGGTTTTCAGCGATATGTTTTCGGGGCCGACTGGTTTTTCACGTTGCAAGACCGATGAAAAGAGGTCGTGGACTTCAAGACGTGAACCGTCGCATAGCGCCACGGCGCGCTCGATCATGTTCTTCAATTCGCGGACATTGCCGGGAAATGGCCATTGCTTCAATCGGATTTCCGCTTCAGCCGACAGACCTGAAATCCGCTTGCTCATGCTTTCCGCGTAATCGTGAATGAACCTTCTTGCCAGAAACAAGACATCCTCCGGCCTCTCGCGCAGCGGCGGAATATCGACGCGTATGACGTTCAGACGCCAGAACAAGTCGCTGCGAAAGCGCTCGGCTGCGATGGCCGCCTGCAAGTCGACTTGGGTGGCGGCCAGAATGCGGACATCCAAAGGAATGCTTTCGGAACCGCCCAAGCGCACGATCTCGCGTTCTTGCAAAACGCGCAGCAGCTTGACCTGTGTCTCGGGCGGAATTTCTGCGATTTCATCCAGAAAGATGGTGCCGCCATCGGCTTGCTCGAAACGTCCCTGCCGACGCTTATCGGCGCCGGTGAACGCTCCCTTCTCGTGACCGAACAGTTCGCTTTCCACAAGATTGGCCGGAATCGCCGCGCAATTGACCTTCACGAAAGGCTTGGCGCGCCGCTTGCTGTTGTGGTGA
The DNA here is from genome assembly GCA_015231795.1 of Alphaproteobacteria bacterium. Lineage (NCBI taxonomy): Bacteria > Pseudomonadati > Pseudomonadota > Alphaproteobacteria > Alphaproteobacteria bacterium. The sequence continues at coordinate 812,319 of JADGAX010000001.1, forward strand.
ATCATGTTCGACACCACTTCCTTGCCAACGCCGGACTCGCCGGTGATCAGCACGGAACTGTCCAGTGGCGCGATACGGGCGACCAACCGCTCGACGCCGCGCATGGCGGCGCTGGTCCCCAGCAGTCCCTTGCCGGGCTGGAAAGGATTCTCCATTCCGTCTTCATTCAGTTTCAAGCGCAACCTTGCTTCTGAAACATTGCCCAGAATGCGCCGTACGGCGGCAACGAAACCATCCAGCCTGAAGGGCTTCGTCAGATAATCGATGGCGCCTGCCTTGACCAGTTCGACGGCGTCGGGAACGGAACCGAAGGCCGTCATCAGCATCACAGGAACGCCAGGCAAGGCGGCGGAAACTTCATGAAAGAAGTCGCGACCCGAGCCATCGGGAAGGCGTATGTCCGTGATGACCATGTCGGCATGGCCCTGGGATAGGAAACGACGCGCCTCGGCAACCGTTCCTGCCGCCGCCACCTCGATGCCCTCCATCTTCAGGCTATCGGCCAGCGACAAACGCATGATATCGTCATCCTCGACCAGAAGGACGCGAAGCCCTGAAAACTCCTTCGATGTATCGGCCATCATGCCGCCCCCGACAAAAGCGGCCGTTGCTGGGCGCTTCTTGAAGGAACCTTCACTCTGAACAAGCTTCCCTTGCCGGGTTCGGACTCGACTTCAATCTCCCCATTCATGCGCGATACCAGCCTGTAGGTTACCCAAAGACCAAGACCGGTTCCAGATGAGCGCGTGGTGAAGAATGGATCGAACAAATGCGCCAAAACATCTTCAGGAATGCCAGAACCGTTGTCTTCGACCTCGATCACCAGCAGGTCCCCGCTGACCTGAGTGCGAAATGCGACCATCCCCTTGTCGCCGATCGCCTGGACGGCGTTGCGCAACAGATTATGCACGACCTGTTGAAGATGGCCGCAATTGACGCATGTGGTGCTGTCGATCTGATTTGACCACAAAAGCTGAATGGGACGGTCGCCGATTTCAGCCACAATGAGTTCCTTAACGTCCTCGACGCAACCGCCATCGCCCCAAGCATCTGTCTGATCGGTGCGCAATTCCGCCAGCAACCCTTGAACGATGGCCTGGATGCGGTGAAGACCACGTTCCAACATCGGCAGATATCGCTCGACCAGCGTTTCGTCACCAGGCATTTTGCGCAAAATGTCCACGCAATTCAGCATGCCGCCCAAAGGATTGTTCACTTCGTGCGCAACGCCGGCGGCAATACGTCCCAGGGCGGCCAGCTTCTCGTTCATGGCCAGTTGCTGCTCAAGCTGCTTCTTGCCCGCCAGCTCGCCGGTCATGCGGTTGAAGGATTCCACCAACTGACCGATCTCGTCCTTGTCTCTGGGTTTGAGCGGGATCAGGCGCGTGAAGTCGCCGCGTCCCACCGTATCCATGCCGTTAGCCAGGGCGTTCAGAGGGCGGATCATGCGCCTTGAGATATAGGCCCCCAGCAGGCTCCCCACCACGGCAAGCGCAATGGCGATGCCAAAGATGATGGCGGCCGCCGACATGGTGCGCGAATTGATTTCCTCGGTTGATATCTGAAGAACCACCACGCCAACCACCGACCCTTCCGACTGAACCGGAACGATGCTTTCAACGTAGTCGCCCTTTTCATTTCTGGAGATATGAATGTGCGGCGCGTTCGCCTCCAGCACCTCGCGTAGCCATTTGCGTTGTTCGGGATTAGCGCCCAGCAGCGGCATCCCCACGGGATTGGTCTCGGGACTGAGATGCGCCAGCACGCGCCCCTCGGTGTCCAACACCATGCCGCCCAGAACATTGGGGGGATTTCCACTGGGGTCCGCCGGGGCCGTCATCGACTGCAACGACTTGTACAAGCCCCAGTAGTCACTGCGAAGCACCGCATCGTAGGCCACGCCCGCAACTCCCCTGGCGATGACCAGCGCCTTCTCTTCTAGGTTCTCGCGGATACGGTCGCGCTCTTGCACCACGATCGCCATGCCGACGGTGATCGCCACCCCCACCACCACCGCCGTAATGGTCAGAGGCAGTTTGATCGACAGACTCCAGGTTCTGGGGTGCGACAGAATCACGGTCGAACCCCTTCGCTGACGCGCTGGGCGACCTGACGAATGCCGTCGAAGAGGGCTGGCGAAGCCTGTGAGAAGCTGTCGAGCGACAATTCCGCCAGCAGGGCGCGACCATCGATATCTTCACGCATGCCCAAAATGGCCGCTTGCATGCGCCGTTTCAGTTCGTGGTCGGCGGCGTTGCGCATGACCAGGGGCGGGAAGCCGTATTTAGGCGAACGGATGATGATCTTGGTGCGTTCGGTCACCGAAGACCTAGTCTTCGCCATGAACTCCCACACATAGGAATCGACGGCGCCGCCATCGGCCACCCGGTTGGCGATGGCCTCGACCGTTTCGGCATGATTGTACGTAAAGAAGGTCAGACGATAAAAGCTGTCAGGCGTTGCCCCCGTTTCGGCCAGCAGGTGGCGCGGCACCAGATAGCCTGAGTTGGAATCAGGATCCGAATAGGCGAAGACCTTGCCTGCAAGGTCCGCTAGCGAAGTGGCAGGATTGTCGCGATGAACGATGATGTAGGAACTGTAAAGCGGCTCGCCCATGAATACGGGCACCGCCATCAGTTCAAGAAATTCCGGTTCACGTTTCTGCACATAGGGATAGCCGCAGATCCATGCGAAGTCGATCTCTCCGGTTTGCAGCAACCCCATGATCTCGCGGTAAGACCGGCGCTGCACGAAACGCACGGGCCGCCCGACGCGCTGTTCCAGATAGTGCCGCCAGCGCTCGAAGAATTTTAAATTCTCGCGAACCACAACGGCCGTCAGGCCAAAACGGACAGGTCGCTCCTCGCCCGCCGCCCGCAGCGGACGGCAGACAAGGCAGGCCCCCATCAAGGCCAAGGCCGAACGCCTGCTGATAGCGCCTATCATTATCCTCCCGTCCTTCTTATCGCCGCAGGATCATTTGCGTCCTGCTGATCGTGACCTGCCTGGGGTCCGGTTCTTCGAAGGGGCCGGGCCGGAAGCGATAGACTAGCTCCGCCTCGACCCGTTCCGCTCCCGCCCGCCCAGGCTCGTCGATTTCAAGATTAGCACCAATATCGGGGGCAAGAGTAGTCTCTTCCCATGATCCATCGGGTCCTTTAAGCCAACCGAAGCGCCAGCTTTCACGCCAGCGCAGGGAATTATCTTCTCCCCCCAACCCCTTCACCACCAACCAGACTGATCGTCCTGTGGTGCCGCCGGGCAGCGCATGGCCGGTTTTGGGCCGAACGGCGGCCAACAGGATTTGCCGCCCCCCTTCCTGGCGCAAGGCCAGATGCAACCGGGCGGCGCCTACCAAAAACTGCGGCGTGGTGGCACCCAAAAAAGCATGCGAGGGTCCGCCCGGCTTGACGTGACAAGACAGGCAATCCAGCTTTCTTTGTGCCGCTAGGCTGGCTTTGTGGCGGCGCAAGGTCGATTCACCCGGAGCGTCATGGCAGCGCGCGCAAATTTGGGGAACCTTCACGCGTTCATATGGATGCGGCCCAGACCCGTGGCAATCGACGCAAACCACGCCATCTCCACCTGACGGCGCATGGCAAGATAGACAGTCGGGATTGTTGCCCGCTTCCTTCCACTCGGTGATGAAATCGTCCGAGCGAGCCGCATTCGCCATCGCCGTCGATGAGAAGTGGCGATGAACTTCAATGTGACAATCCGCGCAATCTTCAGAAGCCGACGCGGGAAATGATGCAAGCAGAAGCGACGCCAGCATCATCCGCCACGTCATTCCCGCACCTGAGCCGGGGTGTTGGCCTCGCACAGGCCTCGCGGAATGATGAAGGGGATAGAGCCGGGCTTAACATGCCCCGAAGCCGGCGTCTCAACCGGCAGACCAGCGGCTTGCCAGGCTTCAAAGCCGCCATTCAGGATGCTGACTTTGTATCCGTATGGCGTCATTCGGTCGATCCAGCTTTTCTTCAGGAACGAGGAAGTGCCTTTTTTAAGAATAAGCACCATCGGGCCACTGCCGGTTGACGGCAAGAATCCCTTGGGATCACGACCGGCATTGATCGCGCCTGGAATTGTCGCCTCGGCGTAATGATCGCGACCGCGCGCATCCAAGACAAGTGGGGGCGTCGACGAAACAAGGGCGTCAGCCAACGCGTCCGGCGACACGTAACTGAATCCCTGTTCCGCCAACGCCCCTCCGCCAAACCAGAGGAAGGGGATCAGGAAAAGAACGAGAGCTAGCCTTCGATTCATATTCAGGCAGCCTCTCCTTCTGTTTCCGGGGGAGACATTTCCTCGGGCGGCGGTTTCAGGAGATCCGCTATCTCCTGAATCCCAATATTCAAGGCGGCGGACTGATCGATCAAAGCACCGAAGCATCCCCCCTCCTTCTTCAGACGCTCGAAATGCAAGAGTTCCTCACCGCCTCCGGACATAAAAATCTGTCCGGAGAAATTGCGTTTGATTTTCTCGAGAAGATCAAGATCGAAGCCCTTGGTCCCGGCTCTGGCTTCGGGCGCTTCAAATAAGACGCTGTCGAACCCCAATTCAGCGGCGCGCGCCAGCCAGTCGGAAAGATAGGCATCGCCGTCCGCCACGCGGTATGTCTTGTAGGTAGATACGTCAGGGACGTAATATCTGAAGCCGTCGCCCGTATATCGGTCGCCCATCGAAAAGTTTGACGATGGCCTTGCCGCCGACGCGCTGGGTAGAACGCGTTCGCCAGGATGCAAGTCACGAAACTTCGCGGCCTGATCCAGCCCCATTTCCGCAAGCCAGAAAACATCAGGTCGGCCCGCCCATTCCGGCGAAACCGAGGGGCTGCCGCGAAAAAGAAACAGCTCTATCCCGCTGGCATTTTCCGCTTTCAGATCTGTGGCGCGAGTCAGCAGGCCATTCGCACCGCTCCAGTCGAAATCAAGCGTCTGGCAATCGACGATCAGATGGGTCATGCGTCCTCGGCTATCTTGGGGTTGGCATGCTCTCGTTGCAGCGCAGACAAAACCTTGTCGGCCACATCGGCAAGCGCCATGGCCGATGGGGCCTGCCTGTCGCGAATCACGAAAGGGGTTCCGGCATCGGCTGCCTGGCTGGCCGTTGGATCAAGCGGCACCCTGCCGATATAGGCGACATGGCGCTTCTTGGCCATAAGCTCGACAACGCCAGAAGCGAATAGGCGATTGATCTTGCCGCAGCAGGGGCAGACATAGCCGTCCATATTCTCGACCACGCCGAACACCGGCACGTCATATTCATGAAAAAGCGCTATCGCCCGCTCGGCATCGACGGCGGCCAAGCGCTGCGGCGTTGAAACCACGATGGCCCCAGTGATCGGAATGCGCTCCAAGAGCGTGATGGGGATATCGCCGGTGCCGGGCGGCATGTCGATCAGAAGAATATCCAGTTCTGGCCAAGCGACATCGTAAACCATCTGCTCGATGGCTTGCGCGATCAAGGGGCCTTTCCAGACGAGCCCGGCCTCGGGAGCCAGAAGGTTTCCCACAGACAAGGAATGAACGCCGTGTCGCAACTTAGGCAGCGCCTTGCCCTCGTCGGTCACATCGACCCCGTTGCCCGACCCCAGCAGCAAGGCCACCGAAGGGCCGTAGAGATCGGCATCCAGAACGCCGACGGCCAAACCCCGCGCCGCCCAGGTGGCCGCCAAATTGACGGTCAGCGTCGACTTGCCAACCCCACCCTTGCCGCTGGCGACGCAGATCACGTCGCGCACGCCGGGAATGGGTTGCTGAGAGGCGAAGCTGCTTTCGGATATGCAGCCGCTCATGCCGAAGCCTCCCTAGGAATCTGTTTGGCGATCCGCAAGGCCAGCCGGACTATCGTCGCTGACGTCAACGCTTCGGCTGCGGCGATGACATAGGGAACGCCCGCATCGCCGGTCACAGACAAATCCGGGATGAAGGGAATGCTGGCAAGCAACGGCAAGCCGGTTTCCTCGCTCAGGGCCAGGGCGCCGCCCTGGCCGAAAACAGGAATGGCATGGCCGCAATCCGAACAAGAAACCGATGCCATGTTCTCGACGATTCCCAGGCACGGAACGGCCAGATCGGCAAACATCTCCATGCCGCGTTTGACATCAATCAGGGCTAGGCTGCCCGGCGTGGTGACGGTCAGAATTGCCGACAGATGCGCATGCTTGGCCAGTGCCAGATGAACGTCGGATGTGCCGGGCGGCAGATCGATCAGTAAAATGTCCAACTTCCCCCAAGCGACTTCGGAAAGCAAAAGCGGCAAACCCTCGTCGATCAGCGAGCCACGCCAGGCCAGCGCCTTTTCCGGCGGCAACAAGAATCCAAGCGACATCACCTTGACCCCATGGGCGGCGAGCGGCTCGATTTTTCCGTCAACTTCCTCGGCGCGCCCGGAAAGACCGAAAAGCGTCGGCATCGACGGACCATAGACATCGGCATCCAGAACGCCAACCTTTAGGCCCTGCAAGGCCAGCGCCGCGGCAAGATTAGCGGTTAAGGTCGATTTGCCGACGCCGCCCTTGCCGCTGTGAACGCCAAGCACATACTGTGCTACGGGCTGGCTTTCGCTGTTCGCAATCGATTTTGGGCGCGGCTTGACGATGACGCGCTCGACGCCGGGCAGCGCCTCGACCATCGGCGCCAGAAAATCGCCCAGCGCATCGGCATCGCCATCCGGAATTCTGTCAGGGTCCAACAAGACGCGCACGGCTGAACCAGTCGCCACGACGCCATAGACCAGCCCGGACGCGACGATGCTGGGACCGTCCGGGCCAAGCGTCACGCTTTTCAGCGCCGCCATAACCGTGTCTTCAAGCGATGTTGCCGTCACTCCCTCAGTCCTTCCAGATAACGCGTAATGATGATTGCCTCTTCATCGTCGATCACCTTGTCCGCTCCATTCCTGGTTCGCATGGTGCGCACGATTCCCTCGATTTCATCCTTTTTGTACCCCGAAAGATCGGACAGTTTGTGGCATGCGGCGCATCTGGCCTTGTAGAGTTCCTCTGGCGTTCTTGGAAGCGTTATCCACCACCAGACAAGACCGATAAGAACGCATGTCGCCAAGACAGCCGTTATCATCTTCCAACGCACTTAACCTCCCAGCATTGCCATCCAATCCGCATCGACATCCGTTTCCTTGTTGCAGGCCGGGCACATTGTCTGCTCGTCTGCCTTGAAAGGCTGACCACAGCGCGCACAAACGTCAAGCTCGCGACGGATCAGCGTTTGCCGTGGTTCGATGACCATCTCCCAGTTGGTGGCAACCTTCGCCGTGATTGCCTTGTCGGGGCAAATGGCCGTGCACAGCCCGCAATTCGTGCAGCTCAACGCTTCGTAATCGATACCTTGCCACCCAGGTCCGTGCGCATGGGTCAACGCCGCAGTCGGACAGCGATCGGCGCAGATTCCGCAATGCGAGCAGGCATCCGAGATATTGCGAATCATGAACGGCAGCAAGGTCCCATCCAACCAAGCATAGACGCCGCCGGTTTTTGCCAGGGCGCTTTGATACGGATCTTCCCTTCGCTTGAAATCTCCCGGCACAAAAATTCCCTGTGGCTCGGCGACCGCACCCGAAGAAGTCGGCACCAGCCACGAGATGTTCGAGATTGCCCGAGCGCCCGCCAGCCGCAGGAAATTGCGTCGATTGGCCTGCGCCTGATCCATATGCTGGCTGGACTTGTCCTGCGCCTCTTCGCCGGGTCTGGCCCAGCGCACGCTGCGACTGTTGGGTCCGAACCAGCGTTTCAGTTCACGGGTTAGCGCTGGCGCATGTTCTCTTGCGTCGGCGCGCGCGCATTCATGACAAAGTGGACGGCCATGCAAGATCAGATCGCGCCGCCCCCCCTTCGTCGCCACCGCCGCCAATCTGGCATCGATCGCCAAATGACAAGGAATGACGATGCCGCCGCCGCCATCCCGGCTTTCAGGACAATGGACATGCAACTCGTCCATCTGGGCAGCCGCTTCCAGAAAGCGGATCGGATCGAAGACCGAAAGCCGAAGGGCTGCGGATGGACAGGCTGGAACGCAAGCGCCGCACAGCGTGCAGTCGTCCTCATTGAGGGCTATCGCGTCGATGCCAGGCTTGATCACCTTGACTGGACATGCCTTCTCGCAATCGGTGCAAATGACCCGGCGCGCCCTTGGATTGACGCACATGTCGGAATCATCCAGCAGATAGCTGGCGCGGAATAAGTCGCTAACTTGATCGCGGCCTTCTGCTTTCATGCGTCATCCTCGGGAAGTTTGCGGCCAAGCCAATGGGTCAAGGCGACGGCGGTCAGCAAATTGGTGGCCAAGGGGACGTTGTTGAGGTCGCAAGCGCGGTAGAAGGGTGCTATTTCTGCCTCGGACCCACCCGGCGACAGGGGGTCGCGCAGGAAATAGACCGCCGCCACGGAATTGGAACAGACCAGACCGCATAATTGTATTTCGCCGCCTTTGCTTGATGGAAATACTGAGGTCACTTCCAGCCCGACTTCCTTTTCAATGACCGTTCCAACCTCGACGGTCGAGAGCAGGCGGTAGCTTTCGAACACCGTTCGCTCTTTCTTCATCAGTTTAACAAGCGCTGGAAGATGGCGCTTATGGGCAATCAGGATCAGCGTGCGGAACTCAGGCATGACGGCGCACTCCATCCAAGGACGCCAAGCCACTTTCCTCGATCAGGCGCTGATACAAATGCGTATGCGCCTGCGCCAAACGCGCGATGGCGGCCTCGACGGTCTCTTCGCGGTCCAACTCGTCGCGCAGGGCAGCCAAGGTCTCGGGATAGACGCAATCGATGATGGCTCTCGCCATCATATCCGGGTCGCCACCTTCAATCGTGTAACCATGAACGCCATCGATGAAGTAAACCGCCTCGACCCGATTTGTCCGCAACACCGGCAAACGAAATGCTGCGGCAAGATCTGTCAGCGGGCTTTTGCACTGCTTGGCATAGGGCATGATCATCAAATCGCAGCTTTGAAACAAGTCTGAAACCTCGTCTGCCTCAATGTAGCGGCTGACAATGGTCGTGCGGACCATTCCGGCCAACTGGCGCAAGCCAGCGCTTTCCTTTTGCCGCAACACGCCTTCGCCTGCGACGATCAAATGTAATTTGGTGTCGTCTTTCAAGCACTCTAGCGCATCGATCAGCAGCCCCAGTCCCTTGCGTGAGGAACCGTGGCCAAAGTAAAGCAGGCGGATCTCGCCTTCCTCGCGAGGCGGCAGTTCCGCAATCGGCTTTTTTAATGCAACGGGATGGGCCAGCAGATTGGGGCTTCCCGGCAGCAAGGCGATGCGCTCACTGCCCACGCCCAGCATTTCCTCCAACCCCCAGGCCAGATGGGTGTCGCGGGCGACGATCCCATCCATGAGCCGATAGAACAAATGGAAGAACGGCGTAGATAGCCAACGCCTGCGATGCGGCAGCAGATTATGCGGCGTATAAACGACGCTGACGCCAAGTCGCTTTAGCCACAAGACGAACAACGAAGCCAGAAGCGGCTGACCCACCCACTGAAAATGCACGGCGTCGGGCTTGCAGGCGAGCACCTTGCGCGCCAAGCACAGCCACCCGGCCAAGCCATGATGCAGGCAGGCCGATTTCTCGAATGGCATTGTCCAGGCCGACAATTCATCGCGCGTTCCTGTTATCAGCGACACGTCATGCCCCAGCTCGTTAAGCCCTAAGGCCAAGGCATGCGCGTAATGACACAGGAAACCGCGTCCAGAACCTTCAACCAGGAGGATGCGCCGCCGGATGCTCATCCTCTTTCCTCCCTTGCGTTGCCTTATAGGCCAGATGCTTTCCTGAAGCCGGGATCCTTCTTGGCGATGGTGGGTTCCTTGACAGCTTTTTCAGCCAGTTCATGCATGCGCTTGGGCGGAACGAACTGCGAAAGCTCGTCCCACAGCACGCGCTCGGTCAATTGCAACATCCGTTCGTAGAAGGGATGTTCGGCCGCCCGCGCTGCCGTTCGGCACCATGCAGGAACCCAGCCGCCCATCTCTTCGATCATGAAGCGTTCGCGGTTCTGACGTATCTTGTCAGCCGTTTCGTCTTCGCCCTTCTCAAGCGCTTCAGATTCTCTCTCGAACATCGCGGATACAAAGGAAAGCATCGCACCGACATGGTCGGGGAATTCGCCGCTATGGCAATGCTTGAACTCAAATCCGTTCTCACGGTACCAACGAACGGCGCGGTCTGTTTGCTTTTGAAACATCTTGCCGGTTTCAAAAACAGACGCATGCGGCGATATGGCGCCCGGCTGCACGAAGAGCGCCGTGTATTCGACGGCAAGCCGCTCAAGCAGGCTGGCAACGTCGTCAGCCAGAACGTCTTCTGGAACTTCCGCTCCAACCTCGGCCAAGGGCTCCTTCAAGTCGCCTCTCAGGCTGTTCAGGAACGGCTCGTCGATCTCGAATTCGAAAGTGCGCGCCAGCAAGCGAAACAATGCCGACTGTGCCTTGCATTCGTCCAGGCGCGCGCCCTGCGCAACCTGCTCTATCAATGTTTGCATCGTCAACTCCTCACAAACTTTCCGCCGGAAGAAAGATCACGATGGCGGCGGCCAAGGCTGCCGCCATCGCTTTAAGTGGTAGGAGCTACTTAATGACCCTTCCCCGCATGTGGGACGGGCAAGCTGTTCCAGTCGATATCGACCTCCTTGTGATTTGCCTTGTGCAGATCGCCCGTGTAGGCGTAGCGCAAGGTTTCCTCATAATCCTTCATCGACGCTTCAAGGCTGACCTTGACGTCGCCGTACTTGTCGCCCGCCTGGGCCTTGGTCACGGTTACGACCGTATCGTACCAGCCTTGCGAGCCGCCGATTGGATCGACCTGAAGACGGATGATGGGATTGGGGTGAACGCCCTTGTCGTCCCACCAGACGTTGTTGTCGATATCGGGATCGTTGCCGGCGACATACTCAGCTGCCTTTTCCTTATGCTTCAACTGAGCAAGCCGTCCATAGGCGCTGTGGCCGCATGCCGTCGAGATGGCAACCACGTCGGGGTGGATGCCCTCGGTGACATGCGCGCGGGTCACGATATAGCCGAGCGTCGATGTGACGCGGATCAAATCGCCGTCGGCAATGCCCTTGGCCGCAGCCGTCTTCGGGTTAATCCAGGCCGGATTCTTGTGATAGAGCTCGGCCAGATACTTAACGCCCGCAGTACGGCTTTGCGTATGGACGTTGACCTTGAAGGTGGTCAGGACCAACTCGTCGGCCTTCTTGTCGCGAGACGCCAGCCGCTTGTAGACCGGCATGGGGTTGAAGCCATATTTCTTATAGCTGTCCTTGTAGATCTCGATCTTGCCCGAGGGCGTGCCGAAGCCAGCGCAGTTCTTGCCGTTGACGCGAACGCCGATGGTCTTGCCGCCCTTCTTGATGGCGCCATTTGCCTCGACGCTTGCCCCATCCATGGCGGCAGCCGACAGTTCCTTGGCGTGCAGGCCATATTCGGCCGGCACTTCATCGCCGTTTTTATCGACAATCTGAGCGGTGACCGGATCGATCTTGCCGTATTTCGGCCAGACGCCGTTTTTCTTCAGATAGTCATAGCCGCCGTCTTCCTTGAGGCCGGGGATGCCCTCGAACTGAGCGCGAACCCATTCCTCGCCGTTTTTGAACGGGAAGTACTGCTTCATGCCCAACGACCCGTCGGCATCGACCTTGTTGATGATCTGCAACAGCGATTCGCGGAACTCCTGGGTGTTGCCCAGGGGCTTGATCACCTGCTGGCGGATGCCCACCCAGGGACGCAGGTCGCTTGGCATCGAGTCCGGATCGTTTCGCTCCAAGAAGCTGGTATCCGGAATGATGAGGTCGGCATACTGCGCCGTCTCGGACATGTATGGGCTGAACGAGGCAAAGAACGGCAACAGCTTTTCGTCCTTGTACATCGCCTCCCAAACATGGCTGGAAGGATAGGTATAAGCCGGGTTGTCGTAATATGTCATCATGACCGACATCTTCACCTGACCCTTCATGACCTGATAGGGCATGTGGGTCGAGACCGCATGGCTGGCCAGCGGATATTCCGGCGGCGCCCCGATGATGCTGGGCGCTTTTCCGCCCGGCGGCTTGGGAGTGGGCTGATTGTAGCCCATGCCGCGCGGCAGGCAGTAACCGCCCTTCTTCTCGACATTACCGGTAATCACATTCAGCATCTGGATGGCGGCTTCTTGATAGGCGCCATACACATGCTTGCAGGGACCACGGTACGAGAAGGTGGTGGCGGGCTTGGTGGTGGCGAATTCGCGGGCGATGCGGCGGATGTCCTTGGCGGGCACCCCCGACTCGCTTTCCGCGAATTCCGGCGTATAGGTCTTCAGATGGGCGATCAACTGTTCGGGCGTCACATTCGTCCAATTGCGGACGAAGGCGTCGTCATACAGCTTCTCGTTCATGATGACATGCGCCATGGCCAGAACGATAGCCACGTCGGTGCCCGGGAACGGCGCGAACCATTCATCGGCGACCGCCGCTGTATTGGCGTGGCGCGGATCGAAATAGACCAGCTTGGTCTGGTTCTGCGTCTTTCCGTCCATCAGGCGCTGGGCCAGAGGGTTGTGGAAATAGCTGGCCTCGGTGACATTGCCGCCGAAGATCAGGGCGTATTTTGTGCTGGCGAAATCAGGATATTCGATATCCGGACCCCAGCCAGGCTCCAGGCCGACCTTCTTCGAGGATTCACAGATGTTGGTGTGGTTGACCTTCGCATTCGACCCCAGCGCCGCCATGAAGCGACCCAGAGCGCCGCCCGAACGGTCGCGTCCCCATTTGAAGACAATCTCGTTGCGAATGGCCGGATCGTTGGCGGCATTCGAACGGTCGATCACTTCCCTCAGCTTGGCGGCCAGAATGCTGGTCGCTTCGTCATAGCTGACGCGTTTCCATTTACCTTCGCCTCGTTTGCCGGTTCTTACCAGCGGGGTCATGATGCGATCCGGATCGTAGGTGTGCTGGAAGCCGGAATTGCCCTTGGCGCACAGCTTGCCGCGATTGCCCGGATGGTCCGGATTGCCTTCCAGCTTGACGATGCGTCCGTCCTCGATATAGGCGATGCCGCCGTCTTGGATGTTGCAGGTCATGCAGGTATAGGGCACCGCTTCGCGCAGTTTTCCGGTGACGGCTGAAAAGTCCTTGCCGCCCAGTTCCTGCTCCATGGCCTGAAGCCGACTGGCGCCAAGCGCGCTTGCGACCGCAGCGGTTGAGCCACCCAGCTTCAGAAAGCCGCGGCGGGTCATTGGGAAATGCTTATTCATGGCAACGTCCCTCTCTGTTTCCGTTGTCGTTCGCTTAGTAGTAAAGCTGGGGCAGCTGACCGGCGACGAGGAGAACCTCGCGCACCATGAATGCTCCCACCATGCTGGCCAGGCCCGCGCCGATCAGGATGTTCGGCTGACGCCCGACGGCTGGCATGGCCAGCATCGCCAGAGGCAGCAGAATGCCGATCACAAAGGTCAGGAACCAAATCTGCATGCCGTACTGGCCATTCAGAATGCCCCAACCCTGCTGCATTTCGCCCGAGCCATAAAGCAGCGACACCACAAGTCCCAGGAACAAGGCGAAGGTTGTCGCCACCGAAGCCAGAAGAATGGTGTGCAAGATGGCCATGGTGTCGGCGCTGTCTGCGCCGCGCAGCTTGGCGAGCAGGGCGATCAGGGCCGTGCCCGAAGAAACGGACAGCACCGTGAACATCACGGGCATCCAGGGCGTCGCCCAGACTTCGCGCGTGGTGTTCACCATCAGGTCAAGGCCGGTGTAAAGCGGCATCGACAGCCCCAGCAGCGAGCCGATGACGGCCAGAGGCTTCAAAAGATCGCTGCGGTTTCCCATGTTCTTGGCCCAGTAGAAGGCGAGAATGCAAGCCGTGAACAGAACCAGGAAAACCGAACCCCATGACAAGGGCGAGGTCCAGTGGAAGTAGATGATGGGATATAGGAAACGGCCGGGTTGACCGAGATCCAAGATCAGGAGCGGCGCGCAGATGCCGATCACAATCAGACCAACGGCAAGGCCCGGCGTTTGAATGGCGCGCAAGGCTTCGAACTTGCCGCCGAACAAATCGGGTGCGGTGGCAAGCGCGTAAGACATTCCCGCCATGCCGATCAGGAAGAAGTAGACCGACAATTCGGCGCCCCAAGGCGCAATGTGGAACCAGCTATATTCGAACATGTTTCATCTCCCCCTTACAGGACGCCGCCGAAGAACTGCCGCCCTTTATTGTGGCGGTAGAACGCCTCCGCATCTGCCTTGGCGGCATAAGACGCAGGGGGACTGGACATCTGATCGGTGATTTTCTGAGAAGGCTGGATGTAATAGACCTGCGGCTTGGTGCCCTTCTCGGGCTTCAGCACCGCGACGGCCTTTTGCGCCACCAGCTTGCGAACTTCGCTGTTCGCGTCATTCAAGTCACCGAAGATGCGGGTGCGGCCAATGCAGGTCTGAACGCAGGCGGGAACCAAGCCATTGGAAACGCGATGTTCGCAGAAGGTGCATTTGTCGACGACGCCGCCGATCTTGACGCGGGTGCGGTTGTTGGGCAGCACGTGACGCGCATTGTAGGGGCAGGCGGCCATGCAGGTGCGACACGCGATGCAGCGCTCGTAGCGCTGAAGAACGTAGCCTTCCTCGTGCTTGTAGGTCGCCTCGGTCGGGCAATTGCGAACGCAAGGAGGATTGTCGCAGTGATTGCACAGTCGCGGCATGAACTGGCGCTTGGTGTTGGGATACTGCCCCAGATCTTTCACCTTGACCGTGGTACGCCAAACGCCCAGCGGCACGTCATATTCCGCCTTACACGCGGCGACGCAGGCCATACAGCCAATGCACCGCCGAAGATCGACAACCATCGCCCAGCGCTTCTTGCCAGCTACGCCTTCCGATGGTTCGGCCTGAAGCCCAATCGCCATCTGCTTCCTCCCCTTGGTTATTGCATCTGCTCACTTCGGCGTGGCGTGCCGAAACGAATTCGCTGTTCATTTGCGAAGAGCGTGCCAAGTGGAAGAGAAACGCATTTTGCTATTTTTTTATCTTCTCAGGGATGACCGATGTTACCGAATCTTCACATCGGCTGAATTTCGCCGCCCTTTCGGTTACCGCCCGGTAACATGGTGCAGCGCACAACCGGAGCGATCTTAAGCAATCGGACCATTTTTACAGTTGGCAAGAATTTGGCATGAGGCGCGGCAAGCCAGCCTTCCCGCAACATATATAAAGAAAGCGTGATGAAAGACAGTTTGGGACGCGAGATCACCTACCTTCGAGTGTCGGTAACCGATCGCTGCGATTTGAAATGCAGCTACTGCAACGTTCCCGGCCGCGCGCTGCTGGAGCGGCGCGAGATATTGTCGCTGGAAGAAATCGAAAAAATCAGCGCCGCTTTCGTCGCCTTGGGCGTCGTCAAAATTCGCATTACCGGCGGCGAGCCATTGTTGCGCCGAGGCGTCGTTGGATTGGTCAAGCGGCTCAAGGCACTGCCGCAGTTGGACGAAGTCACATTGACGACCAATGCCACTATGCTGGACAGATATGCAAGCGAGTTGGCTGCGGCAGGCCTGCGACGCGTCAATGTGTCTCTGGACAGCCTTGAAGCCGGACGAATTCAATCGATTACCGGACGCAATGTCTTGAACGCAGTTTTGGACGGCATCTCGGCGGCTGGCAAGGCTGGCATCAAAGTGAAAATCAATATGGTGCTGGTGGCGGATACGTCCGATGGCGAAATCGACGCCATGATCAGATGGTGCGGCTTTAGCGGCCTTGACTTGACCTTGATTGAAGTGATGCCGATGGGGCCTGCCAAACCCGCTTCGCCCGACATGCAAAAGGCGACGCAGGCGCATCTTGAAAAACGCTGGACCCTTGCGCCGCTGAACGAACGCACCGGCGGCCCTGCACGCTATGTGCGCGTGGGCGAAACTGGCGGCAAGCTGGGTTTCATCACGCCCATGAGCGCCTGCTTTTGCGATACATGCAATCGCGTGCGCCTGACCAGCAACGGCATGTTGAAACTATGCCTGGACCGGGGAGACTCTGTCGATCTCCGCGAAATTCTGCGCTCTGGCGGATCGGACGAGGAATTGAAAGAAGCGATCCTTGCGGCAATCCAGGGAAAACCTTCCGGTCATGATTTTCTTGCCGCGGCGCAAGTGGGCGCATCTGCGCGTTCAATGAGCGCCATCGGCGGCTGATTGTGTGTCGCAACATAAGAGGGCGCTTACGCAATGACCTGCTAATGCACGGCGTTACTAAATCGTAACCGCGCCTTTTTTCCCGCTAGAACAGCATCGTTTCTCACCTTAACCCTTTAGCGAGGTTAAAATTGAAGCCCGTTCCACGCCCCCTGCCGACTCTAGACAAACTGCTGAAGGCCAAGAATCTGCTGAAATCCCTCAGCAACGAGCGTCGGCTGTTGCTGCTCTGTCAATTGACCGATGGGGAAAAGAATGTGACCGAGCTGGGAGAGTTGGTCGGCATCTCTCAATCATCAATCTCGCAGCATCTGGCAAGATTGCGTGCCGATGGGCTTGTCAAAACGCGCAGGGCTTCCCAAACCATTTATTATTCGTTGAATGGCCCTGAAGCCATCGCCTTAATAGCGACCTTGCACAAAATCTACTGCGTCAAAAAGAGTCTGAAAAGATCAAAGCAGGCGTGAATAGCCCCCCAGACTCATAGCGCCTTCTTCTCTAAATTTGAGGCAAGGAGGCCAAGATGGGCAAAGTCAATTTCAGCGACGATTTCAAGCGGGACGCGATTCGTCAGATCGCCGAGCGAGGTTATCCGGTTGCGGAGGTTTCGCTGCGTTTGGCATCATGGGGCAACCCTGCCAGAGCTTGCCAGAACTTGATTTTTCCTGCTTACCCGGTGCTTACCTGACGCTCGCAGACGGCCAGCCCCAGAAACAAGACACCCGCCAAGCCATTGACTTGACGGGTGTTTTCTTGGTGAGCGCGGCGGGGTTCGAACCCGCGACCCTCTGATTAAAAGTCAGATGCTCTACCGCTGAGCTACGCGCCCTAAACTGTCGTGTGGCCTTATGCCTTTATTTTACGTCGGCTGCAACGCGGATTTTCAGAATCTTGTCGGGATTGCTGACGGCCCCATTGGCGTTGCGGCTGCCCTTCTTGATCATATCCACGAATTCCATGCCTTCGACCACGCGCCCGAAGATGGTGTACTTATTATCCAGGAAAGGCGAAGTGGCAAAGCAGATGAAGAATTGCGCGTCGGCGGAATCGACGTCATCGGCCCTGGCCATCGAAACCGTGCCACGGACATGCTTTTCTGCTGAGAATTCAGCCTTCTGCTTCCTGCCCGTCCCGCCCGAGCCGTCGCCATTAGGATCGCCGCCCTGGGCCATGAAGCCCGCGATGACGCGATGAAAGGTCAGACCGTCATAGAATTTGCTGCGCACCAGTTCCTTGAAACGGGCCACAGTAGCGGGGGCCAGATCGGGACGCAGTTCGATGACTACCCGCCCGTCCTTCAGATCGAGCAGCAAAGTGTTCTCAGGATCGAGCGCCAGGGCGGGGCGCGCCATCAGCAGACCAATGAAGGCGGCAACGGCAAGCAGTTTACGCATGGATGACATCTCCCGGTAATCAAGCTGCGTCGGCAGCAACGAACATGGCGACGATGCTGTCCGGATCGTTCACCGAACCATTGTCGTCATCGTCGCCCTTCTTGATCTTGTCGACGAATTCCATGCCCGACACCACTTGGCCCCAAACGGTGTATTTGCCGTCCAGGAAGCGGGCGTCGTCGAAGCAGATGAAGAATTGCGAGTCGGCGCTGTCGGGGCTTTGCGCCCTGGCCATCGAGCACGTGCCGCGCACATGCTTCTCGCGCGAGAATTCGGCCTTCAGATTCTGGCCGGAACCGCCCATGCCCGTGCCGGTGGGGTCACCGGTCTGGGCCATGAAGCCATCGATCACGCGATGAAACACGATGCCGTCATAGAACTTGGCGCGGACGAGTTCCTTGATGCGGGCCACATGCTTGGGCGCAAGATCGGGACGCAACTCGATGACGACGCGGCCATCCTTCAAATCGAGATGCAGCGTATTCTCGGGGTCCTTGGGGGCAGTCATCAGCCTCTCTCCTGTGTTTTCTTGAATCGCTCGATCAATTTCTCTTTGACGTTGGGCGACACGAAGGGCGCGATATCGCCGCCCAGGCGGCCGATTTCCTTCACGAAGCGCGACGAAATGAACTGGCAGCGGTCGCTGGCCATCAAGAACACGGTTTCCATTTGCGAGTCCAGCCGGGCGTTCATCCCAGCCATCTGGAATTCGTATTCGAAATCGGAAACGGCGCGCAGCCCGCGCACGATCATGGTGGCCCCAACCTGCTTGGCGAAATGCATCAGAAGGTTGTCGAAGGGCCTTACTTCGATCTTCACGCCATTGGTGTTTTTCAGCGACGCCACTTCCTGGGCGATCAACTGCGAGCGTTCGTCGACGTCGAACAAAGGCCCCTTGCCCGCATTCACCGCCACGGCGACGATCAGGCGATCAAGAATCTTGGTGGCCCTGAGGATGATGTCCATATGGCCGTTGGTCACCGGATCGAATGTGCCGGGATAAACCCCAATGCGCTCAATCATCGCCGCTCTCCGGCTCGGATGTTTCGCAGGCGGTCTGGTCGTCTGCCATATCCTCTTCCGTCCCTTCGGTTTCGTCGGCGGGCAGGCGCGATACCGACACCACCTTCTCGCCCTCGGACACTTTGATCAAGGTAACGCCCTGGGTCACGCGTCCGGCAATGCGAATGCCTTCCACCGGCAGGCGAATGATGGTGCCGCCGTCGGTCACCAGCAGCAGATGGTCCTTGGCCTCGACCGGGAACGAGGCCACCACCTGGCCATTGCGCTCCGAACAATCGATATTGGCGATGCCCAATCCGCCGCGACCGGCCACCCGGTATTCATAGGCCGAGCTGCGCTTGCCGAAACCGTTCTCAGTGACGGTCAGGATGAATTCCTCGCCCTCGGCCATGCGGGCCATGACCTCGGGCGCCAGCAGGGCGGCGCTGTCGCCGCCTTCCGCCTCGACGCCTTCTTCGCCACGCTGGCGCTTGCTGATTTTCAGATAGGCGTCGCGGGTTGGGGTGTCGAAATCGACATGTTTCAAGATCGACATCGAAATCACATGGTCGCCATCGGCAAGCTGAATGCCGCGCACGCCGGTGGAATCGCGGCCCTTGAAGACGCGCACGTCGTCCACCGGGAAACGGATGCATTTGCCGGAATGCGCCGCCAGCAGCACATTGGCTTCAGGCATGCAGGGCGCCACGCCGATCAGGCGGTCGCCTTCGTCCAGCTTCATGGCGATCTTGCCGTTGGCGCGCACGTCCAGGAAATCGGCCAGTTCGTTGCGCCTGACACCGCCCGAGGCGGTGGCGAACATGACATGCAGATGCGCCATCGATTCTTCGTCTTCCGAAAGCGGCAACACGGTCGAAATGACCTCGCCCGCCTTCAGCGGCAACAGATTGACCATGGCCTTGCCCTTGGCCTGCGGCGTGCCCAAGGGCAGGCGATAGACCTTGAGCTTGTAAACGATGCCGGTCGAGCTGAAGAACAGGATCGGCGCATGGGTCGACGCCACGAAGACCTGCGAAAGCACGTCTTCTTCGCGCATGCTCATGGCCGAGCGGCCCTTGCCGCCGCGCCGTTGCGCGCGATAGGCGGCCAGCGGCACGCGCTTGATGTAGCCCGAAGCGGTAACCGTCACCACCATGTCTTCGCGCTGGATCAGGTCTTCGATGTCGGATTCGAATTCCAGGTCTTCGATGGCGGTGCGCCTGGGGGTCGCGAACTCGTCCTTCATCGCCACCAGTTCAGAGCGGATGATGCCGTACAGCAAATCGCGCGAGCCAAGAACCGCCAGATGATGGGCGATCTCGCCGCCGATCTCGGTCAGTTCGGCGGCGATCTTGTCGCGTTCCAACCCGGTCAGGCGATGCAGGCGCAAATCCAAGATGGCCTTGGCCTGGGCTTCGCTCAGGCGGTAGCAGCCGTTCACCACCTTGCGGTCAGGCTCGTCGATCAATTTCACCAGCGGCTCGACGTCGAAGGCTTCCCAATCGCGGCTCATCAGGCGCTCGCGCGCGGTGGCGGGATCGGGCGCTTCGCGGATCAGCTTGATGATGGCGTCAAGATTGGCCACCGCGATCGCCAAGCCCACCAAAGTATGGGCGCGGTCTCGGGCCTTGCCCAATTCGTAAATCGTGCGCCTTGTCACTACTTCTTCGCGGAAAGCCACGAAGGCGGCGATGATCTCGAGCAGCCCCATCAGCACGGGCTTGCCGCCGTTCAGGGCCAGCATATTGACGCCGAAGCTGCTTTGCAGCGGCGTGAATTTGTAAAGCTGGTTCAACACCACGTCGGGCACGGCGTCGCGCTTGAGTTCCACCACCACGCGCATGCCGTCGCGGTCGGATTCGTCGCGCAAGTCTGAAATGCCTTCGATGCGCTTGTCGCGCACCAGTTCGGCCATCAATTCCAGCATACGCGCCTTGTTGACTTGGTAAGGCACCTCGGAAATCACGATGGCTTGGCGATCTTTCCTGATCTCCTCGATCTCGGCGCGGCCTCTGACCACCACCGAACCCCTGCCGGTGGTGAAGGCCGAACGGATGCCGGAGCGGCCCAGAATGATGCCGCCTGTCGGGAAATCGGGCGCCAGCACGATCTCCATCACCTTTTCGATGGTGATTGATGGATCGTCGATATAGGCGCAGCAGGCGTCGATCACTTCGCCCAGATTGTGGGGCGGAATATTGGTGGCCATGCCGACTGCGATGCCGCCGGCGCCATTGACCAGCAGATTGGGAAAACGTGCTGGAAGAACCATGGGTTCTTCCACCGTGTCGTCGTAGTTCGACTGAAAATCGACGGTTTCCTTGCCAATATCGTCGATCAGGCTGTGCGCCGCCTTGGTCAGGCGCGCTTCGGTATATCGCATGGCGGCGGGCGGATCGCCGTCCATCGAGCCGAAATTGCCCTGCCCGTCGATCAGGGGCAGGCGCATCGAGAAATTCTGCGCCATGCGCACCATGGCGTCATAGATCGCGGAATCGCCGTGCGGGTGATATTTGCCCATGACGTCGCCGACGATGCGGGCCGACTTGCGGAACGGCTTGTTCCACTCGTAGCCGCTTTCGTTCATCGCATACAAGATGCGCCGATGCACCGGCTTTAGGCCGTCACGCACGTCGGGCAGCGCTCGAGACACGATCACGCTCATGGCGTAGTCGAGATAGGAGCGCTTCATCTCCTCTTCGATGGTGACGGGCGCGATATCGTGGCCCGGGGACACTGGCGGGGTTGCTGTCACAAGACTCTCTTGGTCACTTCGAAACGAAACAGAGGCATAGCCCCTTTCCAGGGCAAAATCCAGTCCCCTTTCTGGCCATCCAACCCATTGTTTTTATATACGTTTTTGCGGCGATTTTTGCCCTCGCCAGCCAAAAGCCGCCGGTCAGGCGGAATCGGGGCTGTTTTGCAGCCTAAAGAGGCGATACAGTCGGCCTGAAATGGATTTGCGAGCAACGCCATGACGGTCGAAAGGGCCCTTGTCACCATCGCCCTGGGTGACGATTACGTCCGACTTTTTCACCAGAAGGCGGAGCCGGGCTGGAAGGCCTATTGCGACCGTCACGGCTTCGACCTCGTGGTCTTCGAAGTTCCCTTGGACCAAAGCCCCCGCGCTGCGGCCCGCTCGCCCGCTTGGCAGAAATGCCTGATCCTGGAGCGGCCCGAACTGTCGCGCTACCGCCAGATATGTTGGGTGGACACCGACATCCTGATCCGCCCCGACGCCCCTTCGGTGTTTGCAGGCGTGCCGGAAGAGCTTGTCGGCGGGGTCGACGCCTATGCCGCCCCCAACACTGCCGTCTATCGCGACGTGCTGGAGCGCATGTACCAATCCTGGCATGCCATGGGCGCCAGATTCCTAGATTGCCCGACGCCGGAAAGTTTCTACCTGGCAAGGGGCCTGCCCGCCACTGCGGATCGGGTCATGCATACGGGCGTGATGGTGGCCTCGCCCGCCTTCCACGCCGGACTGTTTCGCCATGTCTACGACGCCTACGAGGATGTGGACGGCAAGGCGACCAATTACGAATGGGGACCCTTGTCGCTGGCAGTGGTGCGCCGCGGCTTGGCCCAGTGGCTGGATTATCGCTTCAACCTGATTCTATCGGACCAGATCGAGCATCATTACCGCTTCTTGCACCAGAACCTGTTTGCCCATCTGCTGGCCCCCGGTCAGGAAGCCACCGCCCAGGCGCTTCAAAAATTGGTGTTCGACGCCTGCCTGAAGGAACTTTATGCCAACGCCTTCTTCCTGCATTTCTGCGGCCTGCCCGACGTGATGGCGGGGTTCGAGGTTTGAAAGCCTCTAATCCGTTTGTTCGCAAATGGCAATCAATTTACAACCAATAAGATAGTTGATAAGTTTGCCTTCACGATCTTCAGGAGGGCAATGTGCGTCTTGTTCCCATTCTTTCCTTGATTACCCTTCTATGTGTGCCTCTGCCTGCACGGGCAGAGCAACCAGGATTCGATTGCGGGAAAGCTAGCCGCGATACAGAGAAAGCAATTTGCAGCAATGAGCGAATTGCGTTTTTTGATCGGAAAATGACCGATGCTTTTCATAATCTCATTTCTCGGCTTGATGCAGAATCGTCAAACCGTCTTCGCCGTCAGCAAAGGGCATGGCTGAATAAGCGAGAAAACGCCTGTCATGGAGACGTCAACTGTATTTGGGATATAACGAAAACAAGGATGAACGACCTGATCCGCATGGAGGGAGTGCTTAAAGATAATGGCATGACGCCAGAGCAATGGGCGAAAAATGCCCATTCAATCTGCGCAGAAACTTTACGCATCACGAATCAAGGCCTTCTGAAGAAATTTGCCATTAAGCATGAGAGGCCCACTGAGAAAGAGCGCAACGACATCGAAACGTTTCAGTCCTTAAGTGCGTACCCATCCAACTTACCTATGTTGCGTTTTCCTCTTCAAGGCGGAAGAACGCGCCGTTTTGTTGAAATGATGTTGGGCGGGTCAATGCGCTCCGCAATCATGTTCGATTTTGACTGGGCGACTAAGCAGCAGCCTCCTTCTGACTTCGTATCCTTGGATCATTTTCCAGGATACGACGAAGAGAATGACGAAGTCTTACGTTGGGCTGCCTACGGTGATCTTATCAAGATTCAGGATGAACCTGTTGTCGTCTATCAAACCGACAATGGAAAACTAGTTTCCTGGTTTGGTCGCCACAGCGAGCGTCCATTATGCACTTTCAAACCCAAGAATATTCGTATTCTTAAGGTGGAAGAAAAAGAAAACTCAGCACTCTGCAATGACTTCGTCGAAAACAAGGTCGAAATACTTGAATGGCAAGTTGCTGATGAGCAATGGCCCTTGGTCCCTGCTTCTTACACAGTGCAAGGGCATAAAAGTGACTTTCCGCCGCGCTTCAGCGGTGAAGTTCAAGAATTGCCGAAAGATGCTAATTACATTGGCGTCGATCTGGACGGTGATGGAAAAAGGGAATTCTACAGTCTTCTTAATGTGACAGCAGGGCCGGGCCGGGGACACGACTATCATTGGATCGTGCAGGCGGATCCATCAAGAACACTTAAATCGCTATCAACGACAGCATCGCTTCTAAGCGAGGTAGATTGGTGGGAAATTGATTGGAGTAAAAACCGAGGAGACGATGCCAATAACCGGGTGCAATTCTTTAAATACAAGGAAAAGACTTATCTGTTCGGCAATGCGGCAGGCCAAACAGGCATCTTCTCGATCAAGGACGGCAAGCTGCACAAGTGGTGTGACATCCAGGTCATTCCGCAGCTTGAAATCGAAAAGTCCTACATCCCCCGCTGAGCATTGTGTGTCAGCCTCCAAGGCTTAGCTGCATGTGAAACCTAGGGAGACAGATGCAACGTCTATCTCCAGTTCCACCGTCACCTTGCTGCCTTCGCTAAGGTTTTCTTTCTTGCGGATGTCGGCTTTCACGGGCAGCAGATAGGCTCCGGCCTTCGAATCTGGAAAGATCGAGGTTTTCCACGAGGTCTGGCTGATCGTTGCCCTGACGGGCACCGATCCCCAACCACGCCGTTTCGAAGACGACAGATGCTTGATCACCGACGATTCCTTCTTCGGTAAGGTGACGAAGAACCAGGCCCCCTGGCCCTGGTACAGCCACAATTTTGCGCTGAAGGACAGGCTTAGATCGCTCATGCCACCCGGCAGGCCTCGGCGAATTCAAGCCGTGGATTGCGCGGATAGAGCTTGGCCGCCTCGCCATAGCCGATATTCATCAGCAGGAAGGATTTCAAGCGCCCTTCTGGAAAAAAGGCGGCATCCACCTTGCCCGCGTCGAAGCCGCCCATGGGGCCAAGATCAAGCCCCAGCGCCCGGCAAGCGATCAGGAAATAGGCGGCCTGCAAGGTGGCGCTTTGACGCGCTGAAGCCTCGGTCGCTTCGGGCTTGCCCGCAAACCAGCTTTTGGCGTCGGTCTGGGGAAATAGGCGGGGCAGCAGTTCGGGAAAATCGAGGTCGAAGGCGCAGATGGCGGTCACGGGCGCCTTCATGGTTTTCTCGACATTGCCGGAGGCCAGCGCAGGCTTCAGCCGCTCCTTGGCCTCGGCGCTTTTCACGAACACAAGGCGCAAGGGCTGGCAGTTGGCCGCCGTGGGGGCCATCCTCGCCAGTTCCCAGGCTTCTTGCAGCGCTGCGTCACTGACGGGCCTGTCTTGCCAATGCGCATGCGTGCGGGCCTTCAGAAACAACAGATCGAGAACTTCGGCGTCAAGCGTCATGGCGGCATTCCTTTCGCTCTCGAAAGGCTATAGATTGGCGTCATGAAACGCAAATTCCTTCTGGCTTTGACCGCCCTGCTTTTCGCCTGCCCGCTGGCGGCCAAGGCCGCCGACCATGCCGTGATCGTCATGTATCACCGCTTTGGCGAGAACGCGATTCCCTCCACCAACATCCGCCTTGAACAGTTCGAAGCGCATCTTCGCCATCTGAAGGAAGGCGGCTATCGGGTGCTGCCCCTGGCCGAGATCGCCGACGCCCTGGCCAGCGGCAAGGACCTGCCCGAGAAGTCGGTCGCCATCACCGTCGACGACGCCTATGCCTCGGTCTATCGCGAGGCTTGGCCGCGTTTGAAGGCTTACGGCTTCCCCTTCACGCTGTTCGTCACCACCAAGGATGTCGATGGCGGATCGAAGCTGTACATGAGCTGGGACCAGATGCGCGAGATGGCCAAGGCGGGCGTGGCCATCGGCAATCATTCGGCCACCCATCCGCACATGGCCGAGATGAAGCCAGAACAGGTCATGGAGGAATTCCTAAAATCGCAGCAACGCTTCAAGGACGAGTTGGGCTTTGCGCCCGGCCTGATGGCCTATCCTTACGGCGAGGCCAGCCAAGGCGTGATCGAGCAAGCGGGCAAGGCCGGATTCAAGATGGGCTTCGGCCAGCATTCCGGGGTGGCGCATGCAGGCGGCAATCCCTTTTACATCCCGCGTTTTGCGCTGAACGAACATTACGGCGATCTTGATCGCTTCAAGCGCACGGTCGATACCCTGCCCCTGGCCGTCAGCGCCATCGAGCCAGCCGACCCGGCGCCCGTCCCCTCGCCTGCCCAGTTCGTTCTAACCTTGAAAGACGATCCGCCGCGCGGCCTCAACTGCTTTACCGGCGACGGCGCGCCCATCAAAATGGAGATCGAGGGCAGACGGGTTGCCCTGAAGCTGGCCAAGCCCTTTGGCCCTGGACGCGGGCGGATCAGCTGCACCGCCCCCGCCCCCAACAATCGCTGGCGCTGGTTCGGCCATCAGGTCATCATCGCGAAATGAAAACGCCCCCCAGCCTGGACGAAATCGAAGAACTGGCCCGTCAGGAACTGGCGCGCCTGCCTGCCGAATGGCACCGTTTCTTGCAGGGAGTCGCCATTCTGGTCGCCGACTTCCCCGAAGCCGAGATCGAGGAAGAGATGGAGCTGGAAAGCCCCTTCGACATTCTGGGCCTGTATCAGGGCATCGATATCGGACACGAACATTCCGGCGGCGTGGTTACGGATGTGAACCGCATCCTGCTCTATCGCCGTCCGATTCTGGATTACTGGTGCGAAACCGGCGAAGATTTGGCTCTGGTCTTGCGCCATGTCTTGATCCACGAAATCGGCCATCATATCGGCCTGTCCGACGAGGACATGGAGCATATCGAAAACAGTTCTGTCTAATCACGGGCGCTCATGAGACATCTTTTCATCATTCTGTTTTCGCTGATCCTGACCGGCTGCGCCGCCAAACCGGCATCGCAGGCCTGGATACACCCTGATTGGGGCAGCAGCTATACCAGCCGCGATCTGTCGGTCTGCCGCAAGCAGGCCGACGAGGATCTGGGCCGCCAGATCGGACGCGACGACATGCTGGACCGCGACCCAGCGGGCGGCAATGCCAGCCCCAGCCGCCAGACCGACGCCATTCGCAACCGCTATGACGTGGATCGTTATGTGGCGAATTGCATGATGGGGCTGGGCTATCGGCGCGCCAAGGCGGTCAAGTAAATCAGGGACCGGTATCGAGATCGGGCGCGTCGCCCTTGTCGTTCATGCGCCGCCCCAACACCAACGTCCAATAGGCTTGTCCATCGGCGGCTTGGCTTATGCCAATGCCCGCCTCTCGCAATTCGGGCCTCAGCATATTGTCGCGATGCCCTGGGCTGGCCAACCACAAGTCCACGGTTTGCCTGGGGCCGATCAGCCCCGAAGCCAGGTTCTCGGCGGCCAGCCGATAGGCGTAACCTTGTCGCACGAGGCGCTGATCCAGGTTCGAGCCATCCGGCCCCCTATGCGACAATCGCCCCCAATCGGCCAATTCGCGCGCGAAATTCTGCGCTGCTAAGCCCAATTGCGAATCCAGCCGCACGGGCGCCAGCCCATGATCGCGCCTGACCTCATTGACCGCCGACAGCGCATCTTGCACGGCCTGGGGTTCGGCCCTTGATGGAAAGGCCGCCAGCAGGATCAAAAAGGCCAGGACAAAGTGGCGCATGAACGGCAAGATAAGCCAGATTCGGGGCAAGTGACAATCATGAGCGAAGGACAGGACGAACTTAGCCGTTTCAGCCAAGCCAACCTGTTGGCCGACCAGGGGCGGATCGACGAGGCCGTGGCGGCGCTGCAAGCCCTTGACGGGTTCGGCCCGGCGCATGCCAATCTGGCCTTGCTGCTGGAACAAAAGCGCGATCTTCACGGCGCGCTGGCCCAGCACCGTCTGGCCTGCGCCCTGATGCCCTGCCACGCCCAGGTTTGGTTCAATGCAGGCACGGCGCTTGAACATGCCCGCCATTACACAGAGGGCGAAGCGGCCTACCGGCGCGCCCTGGCGCTGCACCCCCACTTTGCCGAAGCCTGGCACAATCTGGGCAATTGTCTTCAGGAACAGGGCCGGGTCAAGGAAGCCGCGCAAGCCTATAATCAGGCTTTGTCTCTGCGCCCCGATTTTGCCCCGGCGAAATCCAGCCGCCTGATGAATCTGCACTATTTGCCCGATGCGGGGCCTGAAGCAATTTTCGAAGCCACAACGTCCTGCGCGCCGCCTTGCCGGGAAAAAACCGCGACGAAGCGCCGCCAGGACGGCCCTCTCAGAATTGGCCTGCTGTGCGCCTATGTGCGCCGTCATCCTTTGGGAGCCTTGGCGCTGGCGGGGTTGGAACGGCTCGACCGCCTTCGTTTTTCCCTGCATGTCTATGTCAACGGACCCAGCGGCGACGAGTCGGCAAAACGCCTTCAGGCCGCGTCGAAAGGCTGGACCGAGATCGATGCCTTAAGCGACCAAGTCGTGGCCGAGAAAATTGCAAGCGACGGCATCGACATCCTGATCGATCTGGCGGGGCATACGCGCGGCCATCGGCTGGGCGTGATGGCCCAAAGGCCCGCGCCGGTGCAAATTCACTGGGGATGCGCCTATTGGAACGGGCTGGGCATGCCCGCCATCGATTACATCCTGACCGACCGGACCGAAGCGCCGCCCGACAACCTGCCGCCCCTGACCGAAACCCCGCTTTACCTGCCGGACAGTTTCGCCTGTTTCAATCCGCCCGACGACTTGCCGCCAGTCTCGCCGCTTCCCATGCTGGAGCGCGGCTCCCCCAGCTTCGCCAGCTTCAACCGGCTGGCCAAGCTGAACGACAAACTCCTGGCCCTGTGGGGCCGCTTGATGGATGCAGCACCCAAAGGCTCGCGCCTGATCGTGCAGGCCCATGCCTTCGACGACGAAGGCGTGCGGGAACGTTTTCTGGATCGGCTGAACGCCGTCGACATCAGGGCCAGCCAAGTCGAACTGCTCGGCGCCATGACGGCGCAAGACGTTCTGAAAGCCTACGCCAGGGCGGATGTGGCGCTGGACAGTTTTCCCTGGTCGGGATCGATCATCACGCTGGAAGCACTGATGATGGGCCTTCCCGTCGTCACTTGGCCGCATCCATCGATCGCCGGACGCCATTCGGCCAGCTTTCTGACAAGCCTGGGCAAGACGGAATGGATCGCCGCCAGCGCCGACGACTACATCGCCAAGGCGCTCGATCTGGTCTCGAACCCGAATCGGCTGAACACGATCCGGGCAGGCTTGCGCCAGCAGTTGCTGGATTCGCCGGTTTGCGACGCGACGTTGTTCGCGAAGAATCTGGAAGAGGCGCTTTTGCAGGCATGGAACGGCTAGCGGGCTAGCTTGCGCATTGACCGATTTCTGCCAGCCGCTGGGCGGCCACCTGACGGATGACGTCCTTCAGTCCATTGTGCGAATCGAGAAGGCGCTCGAAATCATTGACCTCAAGGACCAGCAACTGGCAGGTCGAGACGGCGCGCACCGTCGCCGTGCGCGTGGTCTTTTCGAGCAGCGCGATTTCGCCGAAAAAGTCGCCGCTTTTGAGACGTTTGGACTGATCGCCCACCTCGACCTCGACCTCGCCCGAGACGATCAGGAACATGGCGTCGGCCGGATCGCCCTTGCGCACCAGCCGCTCGCCCGGCACCGCCACCTTGGGCGCGAAGAGTCCGGCTATATCGGCGATGATCGAGGCGTTGAGACCGCTGAACAACGGCACCTTGGCCACCATCGTCCAGGTAATGACGAAATCGCGTTTCTTCATTTCCTGCGAGAAGGCTGATGCCAGAATGCCCGCGGGCAGGGCGAACATGCACAATCCCATCACGGCGGAAACGCCGCCCATCAATTTTCCCAGGGGCGTGTGCGGTACCACATCGCCATAGCCGACCGTAGCCAGCGTCACCACGCCCCACCACATGGCGTCGGGAATGCTGCCAAAGGCCTGCGGCTGCGCCTCGCGCTCAATGTAGTACATGATCGACGACTGGGTCACCAACAGCACCAGCATGACGATTCCCGCCGAGATCAGAACCCGACGCTCGGACTTGACGACATCGCCCAGCGTATCCAACGCCGCCGAATAGCGCAGCAGCTTCAGCAGGCGGGCCAAGCGCAAAAACCGAATGGCGTCCGGATTCAGGAACGGCCCCAGGAACAAGGGCAAAATGGCCAAAAGATCAATAATGGCCTTGGGCGTGACCATATAGCGCAGCCGCCCCATCACGGGATGATGATGAAAGCGTTCTCTCGGATCCTCGACGCAAACCCAAAGCCGCAGCAGATATTCAAGGGTGAAGATCAGAACTGCCACCCTGTCGAAAAGATGCAGTTCGCGCTGCCAAGCCACTGTCAGATTGGGCAAGGTGGTCGCCACTTCCGCTCCGACGTTGGCCAGAATCAAGCAGACCAACAAGGACGACGACGCGCGACCCCACAGGGAGGACCCCTGCTCGAGAATTTTCCAGACTTGCCAGCGAATACGTTCATTCATCTACGGCAGTTTACTTATAAGGATTGTTGCTGACTAGAGGCCTTAAGCCTGAAAAGATAAAGGAGGAAAGGGCCTCTGGTGGCCGACGTCACCGCTCCCGCGCGATGCGCGCCAACGCAGTCCAAGTTTGGTAGAGACATGCCCTCCCACATCCGCTATGGCGATTTTCTGCGCGAAGCGACGCTCCAGGAACATGAGGTCAGCTACAATCTTCTGACCCCGGTTCCCCAGCGCGACGCCAGCGGCAACGATCTTCCCTGGCAGGCCCCGCCCGTCGCCCTGCGCGGCAAGGACATTTCGCGGCTTTTAGGCCCTTATGTCGGCACAAGGCTGGTCGATCAATTGCGCGCCGTTTTGCCGCTGGGCCTGTATCTGGCCATCTTCCAGATTTTGGTCCTGCGCCAGCCGGTCATGGATGCGGCCATCGTGATCCTGGGCATGATGGCGGTGATTCTGGGATTGATGCTGTTCATGGAAGGCCTGCGGCTTGGCCTGATGCCTTTCGCCGAAGCCATCGGCGACCAGTTGCCCAGGCGGCTGGGGCTGGCGGCGGTTCTGTTCGTGGCCTTCACCCTGGGGGTCGGCGTCACCTTCGCCGAACCGGCCATCGGCGCCCTGCAAACCGTTGGCGCGCTGGTAGCCCCTGAACGAGCGCCCTATCTTTTCGCCCTTCTCAATCTGTGGACGACGCCCTTGGTGTTGGTGGTCGGCGGCGGCGTCGGCTTGGCCGCCGTGGCGGGCACCATGCGCTTGCTTTATAGCTGGAGCTTGAAGCCTTTCTTGTATCTGTCGCTGCTGCCCACGCTGGCCCTGACCCTTTATTGCGCCAACGACCCGCATCTGTCGACGGTGATCGGCCTAGCCTGGGATTGCGGCGGCGTCACCACGGGGCCGGTCACCGTGCCCTTGGTGCTGGCGCTGGGCATCGGCATCGCGGCGTCGGCGGGCAAGGGCGATTCATCCTTGTCGGGTTTCGGCATCGTGACCCTGGCTTCGATCTTTCCGGTCACCGGCGTGCTGCTGCTGGGACTGATTTTGAAACTATCCTATTCGCAAGCCGAGGTCTTGGCCCTGATCCAAGCCAGCGCGCAGGCGTCAGCCGCCAGTCCTGCTTCCTGGTTTGAGACGACGCCTTGGCTGGAAATCAAAGGCGGGTTGCAAGCCATTCTGCCCCTGGTTCTTTTCCTGTTCCTGCTGTTGAAGGGCGTGCTTCGCCACGGATTGAAGGACAAGGGCATCGTCATCTATGGCCTGCTCTTGTGCCAGTTGGGCATGATCGTCTTCAATCTGGGGCTGTCCTACGGCTTGGCCAAGCTGGGCGGGCAATCGGGCGAATTGCTTCCCGGCGCTTTCACGGCGCTTGACGGCTTGGCGGGCACGCCGCTCTATCCCTATGTCACCGGCTTGGCCATCGCCCTGACCTTCGCCTTCCTGTTGGGTTTTGGCGCCACCTTGGCCGAACCTGCTTTGAACGCGTTGGGCCTGACCGTCGAGGACCTGACCAACGGCGCCTTTCGCAAATCCTTCCTGATGTACGCCGTCTCGACGGGCGTCGCCCTTGGGGTGGGGATCGGCGTCTTCAAGGTAGTGGCCAACGTGCCGCTGTTCTGGCTGTTGATTCCGGCCTATGGCGCAGCCCTGCTTCTCACCTTGGTTTCGGATGAGGAATTCGTCAACATCGCCTGGGACTCGGCGGGCGTCACCACCGGCCCGGTCACCGTGCCCCTGGTGCTGGCCATGGGGGTCGGTCTTGGCGGTGCCGTGAAGGCCAGCGAGGGATTCGGCATCCTGGCCCTGGCCTCGATCGGCCCCATCCTGACCGTTCTTCTATCCGGCATTTGGGTGCGCCGTATGAGCCGCAAGGCCGAACTGCAAGAACAAATTTCTCAAGCCGAGGCGTCATCATCATGAGCCAGACCCGCGAACTGACCGTTCTGACCGACGTGGCGCTGATTACCTGCATCGTCCAGCGCGGCAATGCCGACGTCATCGTCAAAGCCGCCCAGGAAGCGGGTGCCCAGGGGGCCACCATTCATTTCGGGCGCGGCATGGGCGTTCGCGAACGCCTGGGCGTGCTGGGGGTCGCCGTGAATGTGGAAAAGGAAATCATCAGCATCGTGGTTTCGACGGAACAGGCCGACCGCGTGTTCAAGCGCATGTATCTGGCGGGCAATCTGGACACGCCGGGCATGGGCATCATGTTCATGAAGCGGCTTGAAAAAGTCGCCACCTACATTCCGCACGACATCTTGAAAAAGTTGGAAAAGCGCGGCTGACATGGAAACGAAGCTGATCACCTGCGTCGTGCCGCGCGGCATGGCCTCGCACCTGATCGAGAGCTTGGCCCAGAAGCTGGGCGTCACCTCGGCCAGCGCCTATTCCGGACGCGGCGCTTCGGCCAGACGCGACGTGATCCAGGAAGTGGATGTGCTAAGCGTGCCGGTGGCCGATGAAAAAGCCGACGAAGTTTTTAGCTACCTGTATTTCGAGATGGAAATCGACAAACATCCGGGACGCCTGATCTATCAGGAAACCTTGGACCAAACATCCAGCCTCGATCTTCTCGACCACGCGCTTCTTGATTAGCGGGCACGCTTCAGGCTTGCTAGGCCAATGCCCGCGAAGATCAGCGACAGCCCCAGCGCGTGGTAAAGCTGAAAATCCTCGTCCAGGAAGACGACGGCCAACAGGGCCGCGAACAGAGGCGTCAGATAGGTGAACTGTCCGGCTAGGCCAGCACCCAGGCGCGTCACCCCCTCGTTCCAGCAGATATAAGCCAATACCGAGGCGAAGATCGCCACGTAAACGACGGCGCCCGCATTGGCCCAGGTCAATTGCGGCGCTTGGCCCTGGGCCAGTTCGACCAGATGCAGCGGCAGCAGAAAGGGCGTTCCGATCAACACCAGCCAAGTCAGCAGAACCAGCGGCTTGATGCCGGTAGGGTGCTTGCGCAAGGCCACCGAATAGACGCCCCAGGACAAGGTCGCCAGCAGCACCCACAGATCGCCCGATTGAAAGGCGAAATTCAATAAGGTTGCCACGTCTCCTCTGGCGATCACCGCCAGCAGACCGGCAAAGGAAACGCCCAGCCCCAGCAAGGCCAGCAGGCTGGGACGTTCTTTCAGCCAAGCCCAGGACAGCAGGATCGTCACCACCGGCAGACTGGAGGCCACGATCATGGCATTGATGGCGGGCGTGGTGGCCAGTGCCAGATAGAGCAGACTGTTGTAGGCCGACACCGACGACAGGGCCAGGAAGATCAGGAAGGGAAAATGCCGCTTCACCTTCGGCCATTCGGCCAGCAAGGAGGCCCTGGTCATCAGAATTAAAATCAGCGCCGCCAGCGCCCAGCGCCAGAAGGACAGCGCCATCGGCGGCATGGAACCATCGGCCAGCACGGCGCGGCTGATCACCGCATTGCCCGCCCACATCAGGGGCGGCACGATCAGCAGCAGATAATTCACAGGCTCACCAGCTTGGGCGCATGTCCGGTCGCTTTCAGGAAAGCCAGCAATCCATCAGGCGGCAGAACGGTGGTGGCGGTATTCTCCAAAGGATGAAAAGCCAGCAGGGGATCGGCCATCATGGCGCGGTCCAGCACGCAGACGACTTTGCGTTCGCGGTCGTTGGCCAGGGCGAAGGGGGTGACCGATCCCGGCTCGATGAACAAGGTGGCGCGCAAACGGTCGGCGGAACCGAAACTGATCCTGGCCGAGCCGATGCGATCAGGCAAAGTCTTCAAATCAACCTTGCGGGCGATCGGAGTGGACACCAGCCACATCTGCCCCTTGGCGTCCTTCAAGAACAGATTCTTGCAATGCGTGCCGGGAATGCCCCGCCAATGCTCCTCGCCGTCCGCCACCGTGAAGATGGGCGGATGGTCGAAGGTTTCGGCCTTGATCCCAAGTTCTTGCAGATAGGCCAGCAGGCTGTGGCGGGTATGGGGCTGGGTCATGCGCTCTTATATAGCATCCGATAAGCCTCTTGCCGAGAGGGGCTGATTGGGAGTACGCCAGTTCCATGTCGCTGCGCGATCTTCTTCTCGCCACCCTGGTCATGGCCATTTGGGGGTTCAACTTCGTCGTCGCCAAGGTTGGCGTGGGCGAATTGGACGGATTGCTGCTGACCGGCTTGCGCTTCGCCCTGGTGGCCGCTCTCTTGCTCCCCTTTTACCGCCCGCATTGGCGCCAGATGAAAACCCTGGCCATGTTGTCCGTCACCCTGGGCGTCGTGCATTTCGGCCTTTTGTTCGTGGGGCTGCAAGGCATCGACGCCGCCGCCAGCGCCATCGTGATCCAGCTTCAGGTGCCGTTCAGCGCCCTGCTGGCATTCTTGCTGTTCAAGGAGCGCCTGGGGATCGGGCGTTTCGCAGGCATGGCCCTGGCCTTTCTGGGCGTTGTTCTGCTGGCGGGCGAGCCGCAACGGATCGAGCTTTTCGGCCTGGCGCTGGTCGTCGTTTCGGCGCTGGGGTTCGCCTTGTCCACCATGGTCATGAAAAGCACCGTCGGCATGCATCCGCTGGCGATCACCGGCGGCGTCTGCCTGCTGGGCGCGCCGCAACTGCTGGCGCTGTCGGCCATTTTCGAAACCGGCCAGTTCGACAAAATGGCCAACGCCACTTGGATCGGTTGGGGGGCGGTGGCCTATACCGCCATCTTCGCCTCGGTCGTGGCGCATTCCCTGTGGTACCAGTTGGTGCGCCGCTATCCGGTGAACGTCATCGTTCCCTTCTCGCTTCTGGCCCCGGTGTTGGGTATCTTGTCCAGCATCGCGATTCTGGGCGAACCGTTCGGGCTGCACAAGGCGATGGGGGCCGTTTGCACCTTGTCGGGCGTTGCGCTCATTCAATATCTCTCGGCAAGAAAACCGGCATGAAGCTGATCGAAACGCCCTCGCCCAATTTCGACGAAAGGCCACAGGGTCTGCCCATCGACATGCTGGTGCTGCATTACACCGGCATGAAGTCGAAGGACGAGGCTTTGCAGCGCCTATGCGATCCCGCCGCCAAGGTCAGCGCCCATTATCTGATCGGCGAGGACGGCTTCATCCACCGCCTTGTCTTGGAAGAAAAGCGAGCTTGGCATGCGGGCGTTTCCTCATGGCGGGGCCACAGCGACGTCAACGCCCGCTCGGTCGGCGTCGAACTGGTCAATCCCGGCCACGAATTCGGCTATCGCGACTTTCCCAAGGCGCAGATGGATGCGCTGATCGATTTGTCGAAACAGATTCTATCGTCCCATCCAATTGCGCCGCGCAATGTGGTTGGGCACGCCGACATAGCACCCACGCGCAAACAAGACCCCGGCGAATTGTTCGACTGGCACGGCCTAGCCAAAGAAGGCGTCGGCCTGTGGCCCTGGGCTTTTTCTCCCGGCCAAGCCGTTCACGCAATTCCCCACCTTTCCCATTACGGCTACGACATTTCCGACCCCGATGCCGCCGTCCTGGCCTTCCAGCGCCATTTCAGACCCAGCGTTTGCGACGGCATCGCCGACGCCCAATGCGCTGGCCTGCTTGACGCGCTGCTGAAGCTGGTTCAGGAATAGGGTGCCAGATGGCCAGGTGACCGCTGCCAGCGCAAGCTGGGAGAGGAAAGTCCGGGCTCCACGGAAACACGGTGCCGGGTAACGCCCGGCGGGGGCAACCCCAGGGAAAGTGCCACAGAGAGCTGAACCGCCGGTTCTAGAACCGGTAAGGGTGAAAAGGTGCGGTAAGAGCGCACCGCGCAACTGGCAACAGAAGCGGCAGGGCAAACCCCACCGGGAGCAAGGCCAAATAGGGGCGGCACGCAGGCTTGCCTGCAATCGCCGTTTTCGCGACCGCCGCCCGGGTCGGCTGCTTGAGGTGCCGGGCAATCGGCGCCCTAGAGGAATGGTCACCCAACGCCCGCAAGGGCGTGGACAGAACCCGGCTTACAGGCCATCTGGCATATTATTTTAGTTCGGCGCGCCAGCCCCGGCGCCGCCGGTGGTCTGGGTGGCGGTTCCCGGCGTTTCAACGACCGTACAGCGCCCATTGGCGCAAGCCAGCGTCTCTTCCGGCACGCAATTGCCCCCGCCCTGGGCGCGGCAATGACGCAGAATGCTGATATGCCGTTCGTCCTCGGGAACCACCGCCAAGGTCGCAACCAGAATTTCGTTGCTGTTGGCGTCCAGAATGGTCAGCGAGGTCTCGCCCGCCATGCGCCCGATCATGAACAGGAATTTCTTGGTCTCCAGCACCACGTCGGCAATCTCGGGCTTGGCCAGGATGATGACGGCGGCGGGCTTGTCGAGTCGCAGCACCTTCGCCTTGCCAAGCGTAACCGTGATCAGCTCGGCCGCCTGCAAGGCTGGCGTCATACCAAGCAAAGCCAAAAGAACGACAAGCGGCGCAAGCCGAGGGCGCATGTGGGTTCTCCTTATTTCATCGGAGCTTAGCTTAAGCGAGAGTTTGGGGCAAGATCGGCGCCCCGGTAAATACAATGATATTTTGTGCATTAAATAATTCACCACAAAAATATATTGAAATGTCCTGGATTAGTGGTAGCGTATATTCAACAATCAAAGGAAGAGGTCACTATGAACCTTGATCAAATGCAGGAAAACGCGCGCCGGGCCAGCACCCTTCTGAAGGCCATGAGCAACGAGCATCGTTTGCTTGTGCTTTGTCAGCTTGCCAATGGCGAGAAATCGGTGGGCCAATTGGAAAAACTGATCGGCCTATCACAATCAGCCCTGTCGCAGCATCTGGCGCGCCTGCGCCGCGACAGCCTGGTGCAGACGCGACGTGCCGCTCAGACGATTTTTTATTCGCTGAACGGACATGAAGCGAGCGAGGTGATCGGCACCTTGTATGGCCTGTACTGCATGGCTCCAGACGCCCCCAAGGAAGAGCCTGTCCCCACCAACTGCGCCGCCTAATTTCTCATATATCTGTCGATGCCGTCGGGACCGCTTTCCCGGCGGATTTCGCCCGTCGCCATCAGCCGATGGAGATGGGCGATGGTTTCGGTGCAGGCGAACACCACATCGTTGGGTTCGGACACTCTGGGAAAGAGCTGGCTTAGAACATGGCGCGCCGTGGCGGGTTCTTGCGTCGCCCGCCTCGTGTCGTCCAATCGCTGTTCGTGATGGCTGCGCAACTGCGCCAGGCGTATCTTCAGCCCCGTGAAGGGCAGGCCATGCGACGGCAAAACCAGTACATCGTCGGGAAGCGGGTCGAAGCGGTCCAACGACTTCATGTACAAATCCAACGGATCGGCCATCGGTTCTTGCGGCCAGACGCCCACGATGGGGCTGATCTTGGGAAGGATCTGATCGCCGGAAATCAGGATGTTTCTGTCTTGGTTGAACAGGCACATATGTTCCGGCGAATGGCCGTTGCCTTCGATCAATTCCCAGGACTCGCCGTTGATGGATAAATTCGCGCCATCAAGCAGGCGGCGAAACGAGGGCGGCGGCGCCATGGCGCGCTTGGCGTAGGAATTTCCGCGCTCGCGGATCATGTCCAGATCAGGTCCGGCAAGACCGGCGCGCTGGAAGAAATCGATATGCACGGCGTTGAAATCGTCGCCGCCGTCGCGCGCCAAAAGTCGCCCGAAGCTCCAATCCGCCAGCGACGCCCAGACCTCGGCGCCAAACATTGGCGAAAGATACCCGGCCAGCCCCATATGATCGGGATGCATATGCGTGCACAGAATGCGCGTGACCGGCTTACCCTCAAGATGCGCCAGCAAAGGCCCATCCCATAGATCGCGCGTGGCCTGATCGTTCATGCCGGTATCGACCAGCATCCAGCCGACGCCGTCTTCAAGCAGCCACAGATTGATGTGATCGAGTTTGAAGGGCAACGGCAGGCGCAGCCATTTGATGCCGGGGGAGATCTGCAACGCGCCCCCCAGATCGGGAGGCGCCGGCACGACATACTGAAGAGAACCGCTGAACATGACGACCTTGGGTGAAGGTGAATGGGGAAATAAAACGGATCAACAATCCGGGCGCGGCAAGGGCGCCAGCTTGGTCAATTCCGAACGCACGGTGAAATTGCCGTAATCCTCGGTCACTTCGTCGGCGATGCCGTTGTCGAAATAACGCAGGCTGATTTCATAGGCCGGAAGCCCATCCTTGGCTCCGATCTTGAAGAAAGCCAAATGCGACGGCCAGGATGGACGGGCCAGCAAGGGATTTGCCGCCATGCCGCCGACCGAGGCTTTTGTCGCCGGTTTCAATTTTCCGATCTGGACGCTGACTTCCTGCGGCGAGTCGAGAGAAGAGCCGTCGAACACCGTGCGCTGCAGGCTGGTCCTGCCCGAAGCGGCTTCGCTTAGCATCAGCTTGGTGTGGGCGGCCGGAAACATGGTTCCCTTGGGCAAGCGGATGGTCTGGCTTTCGGGGCGCGTCAGAACGGCTTGGCCGGAACCGCCATTGGCCTCCAGCTGCGCCCTGCCCTCGATCTCTTCAACCTTCTCGCCGTCGCGCAGACTGAGGACGCGGAAACGGTAATTGCGCCCATCCTTCGCTTCCCAGGTCACGAAGCTCCATTTGGTCTGAATCTCATCGCCTTCCGCCTGCATCATGCTCATGACGGTTTTGTTCTCGATCGCCCAGCCGTCGCAGGTATCGGTGAAGCTGAATTTCATCGTTCCTTTCAGCCCGACGACGCCGCTGCCCTGCTTGGCCGTTTTGAGATTGAGCGCATATTCCGCCACATGCGGAACCAAATCGGCGGCGGAAAGGGCCGCCGGGCAAAAGACGACGGCGGAAAGAAACGCTGGGATCGCAAAAGCGCTGAGATAGGACATAAAAGAACAAACCGCCGAATTCGGTAGCTGAGGGCCGAATTCCATTATAACGCCGATTGCCTTCCTTCATAGGGGGTGGGGCAAATATTCCGCCCCGCCCCGTCGCCCCGGCAGAAATTGCCCAGCCACGCGGCGACATCATGCTGTAAAATAACGATTTTCTATTGGCACGTCCTTTGCGACAGACTTGATCCGGGGCCAGAAAGGCTCCACCCGGCTTCAAGGAGAAAAACCATGCGCGACATGCCCGAGGGATTGCTTATGGATGGCGAGCAGGAACTGGTGACGAATATCGACCGCATCGCCCGCTATCTGAAGCGCTTTGGCGCCCCCGGCCTGAGTGCCGAAGAGGCCGAGGGAAAAGGATTTGCCGATCTGGCTTTGTCGGTGGCCCTTGAGGCCAAACAGCGCCTGGTTCAACAGCAAGAGCGCATTCACGCTCTGGAGCGTTTGGCCCACACCGACGAACTGACCGGCCTTTACAATCGCCGCGGTTTCGAAAACCGCTTAAAGCTGGCGCTGGCCGAAGCGCGCCGACGCGAGGAGCGCGGCGTGCTGGTCTATATCGATCTGGACGGCTTCAAGCCGGTCAACGACAATTTCGGCCATGCGGCGGGCGACGAAGTGCTGCGCCATGTGGCGGCCATGCTGGCGGCTTCGATCCGCGACACCGACGCGGTGGCCAGATTGGGCGGCGACGAATTCGCCATGCTGCTGGTCAACACCGCTTGGCGCAACGGAGAAGTGCGCGCCCGCACGCTGGAGCGCGCCGTCAATTCAAGCTGCATCATCTGGAACGGCAATCTGATCTCGCTGCGCGCCAGTTTCGGGCTTCAGGCCTACGGGCCGGAGGACGAGCATCAGCAGATTCTGATCGATGCCGATCAGGCGATGTACGCAACCAAGCGCGAGCGCCGCTCGGAACCCAGATTGTCCTTGGGCGAGGCTGCGGCTTAGGCGTTATCCAACGGGGAAGTTATGCTGGGCATTGAGACATCGCTGTTTAAGGACTTTTCCTTGTTCGGCAGAACAAGAAGCGATGATCCGCGCGCCAAGGAAGACAGCAGGCTGGAACCCAGGCTGGGCACGCCCGGCGAGCAGACGCAGGCGCCGCCCGCGCCGACGCCATCTGGCGCTCCGGCGGTCGAGATTCAGCTGTCCAAGAAGGCCCAGGAGATCAGGCAAACGGAAAGCGGGCTGTTGATGCTGCCCGCCCCCAGCGAGCGGGCCAATGTGCGCAGCATGACGCCCCGCGAATTGGCCGACTTCGCCTACAACATGTATATGGACGGAACGCTTAGCTGGGATGAATACCGCATGGTCGGTTTTCCATCCGAGTTGCATCCAGATTTCGACAAGACGATTGGGCAATTGACCGGCGAGCACGCCCAGCCCGACCGGCCCAAGGACATGGTGAGTATTTGGCAGCAGCGCGTGGAATTCGAGGAACGCTATTCGGCCAACAATCCCGAAGCGATCGAGCGGGCCAGACGCGTGTTGGATATCCTGCGCTGGCAAGACGCCCCGCCCGAGCCGGTGAAGATAGAGGTATAAGCTCTACCCAGCAGAAGCCGGATACTCAAAATCAGAACGCAAAATAAATAAAAGCTCGAGAGTCAAATTTTCCAAACAGCAGGCAGAAAACAGATAAGCCGAAGAAGCCCGCAAACCGACCTGTAGCAGACATGCCTTCGAACCAATATTTCCTATTTGTTCGTAGG
The DNA here is from genome assembly GCA_015231795.1 of Alphaproteobacteria bacterium. Lineage (NCBI taxonomy): Bacteria > Pseudomonadati > Pseudomonadota > Alphaproteobacteria > Alphaproteobacteria bacterium. The sequence goes on from JADGAX010000001.1 coordinate 852,737, forward strand.
AGAAAATATTCCATGACCATAATCGGCAGCGCGTAGACACAAAGCGCCTTAATGAATGAGGACGCCCCCCACTTCGAAGACAGATGAAAATCTGTAGCCAGCGCCGTAACCATGCTGACAGCCTGCTGGATGTCGTGTGCCCTGAAGAACAGCCAGCCGATAAGAATTAAATTTGTCCAGACCGCCCATTTGACAAATGGGGGGGCAGATATATTCCGGCGTTGGAGAAAGTGATCAAGGGCGATAAGCAGTCCATGGAACCCTCCCCAGACGATATAGTTCCATCCCGCTCCATGCCAAAGACCGCAGAGCAGCATCACCAACATCAAGTTGATAAACATGCGTGAACTGGTGACCCGATTTCCGCCCAAAGGAACATAGAGATAGTCTCTAAACCACGTCGAGAGGGCAATGTGCCATCTTCTCCAGAAGTCAACCGCCCCCGACGACAGATAGGGCGTTCTGAAATTGTCAGTTAGATTAATGCCTAGAATTTTTGCGGCTCCAATGGCCATGAGCGAGTATCCGGCAAAATCACCATATATTTGGAAACCGAAACAGTAGGTGGCTAATAGCGAAGAAAGACCGTCTGCATATGGAGCCTCGAAAACCATATCAACAAACTTCGCAAGGTTGTCAGCCATGTAAACTTTATAAAAAATGCCGATAAGAAAAATATGCGCGCCCTCAACAACATTGGGCAATGTTGTGTTTTTCAAAGTCGACAGCTGAGGCAGAAGATGTGAGGCGCGTTGGATGGGGCCTGCAACAAGGTGAGGAAAGAAGGATACAAACAGCGCATAGTCAGGAAAGCTATTTGTGGCTTTGATTTCACGCCTGAACACGTCGATAACGTAGCTCATGCTCTGAAATGTGTAGAATGAAATGCCAACGGGAAGGGCAAAATTAAGAAGTGATATGTGAACTGTAAATCCAGCTTGCGCAAGTGCCGCCTGAACATTGTAGGCAAAAAAATCGTAGTACTTAAAAATGGAAAGGAACAAGAGATTTATTGCCACACTGAAAGCCAGCGTCATTTTGCGTTGTCTGTCATTGCCGCTGCGCTCGATAAGAAGGCCAAGACAATAATCTGCGCTGGTTGAGCCAACCATAAGGACCAGAAACCTCCAGTCAAGCCACCCATAAAACACCCAACTGGCGAGCAAAAGCATTACCTTTCTGAACTCGCCGCGCAGCGCAAGAAAGAGACCAAAAGTTACAGTAAAAAACAGTGTGAACGTGGCCGTATGGAAAAGCATGGCTAACGCACCCTATCCATCGCCGGTCCCGACATCGTGTCAAAAAATGGCCGATAACGTTCTAGACATTCCCGCATTGGCTTGAGTCGCAGATGTATGGCATCAACAAAGCCATTCGGATCCGCATCGCAATCCTTCGGATCATTGCTGCCGAGAACCGCAATGTCCATTTCTTTGGCAAGCAACTTAAGTCTACGCTCACTTTCCAACGCCAACCTTCCCATTGGGTCTGAACTTTGAATCTCATAGGCCTTTGGGTGCATTGGCGGAAAAAATAGAACAACCTTGACATTGTCCCCTTGAATCTTCTTGACCAACGTTGCAACGTTTTCAAATGCCAATTCATCAAGCTCAGTAAAACCAGCGTAGTAAATTTGATTGTAACTTTCCTTCATGGCATCAGAGCGCTTCCACTTTAGAATGTTGTCGCTTACTTGCTCTACGCTACGGTTCCCATACTGATACGATCTGTCTGGTTGCCAGCCAACGGTATCGACTGTTGTGACTTCACTCTCTGTAACAAGAAACTCGTGGGTCGGGAAATGACCCTTTTCAATAAAGAGTGCAAGAATCCGCTGAATTCCCTTCGGGTTGAGCACTTCCGTGATTTCGTAAAAACCGTCGAGACAAACCAAAACTGTTCGATTTCTGCATGGGAGTGATCGTGAAGAAAAACCGATCCGCTCCTGGGCGCGCACCAATGCATCTCCCCAATCACGCCACTGAACGAGTGTGTTGTTCTTATTAAAGATCCAGTCCTCGAACGTTAGAATGATCAAGTCTGGCAGCTTCCTGCTTTCATATAGCAAGTGGTAAGTGACAGCAGAGTCTTCAAAGCTGGCGTGGGACATCGCAAGGTTAACAAAGCTATGTCCATGAAATGAGTCACCAGAAATTGGCAGCATGCGGCTTGAACCGAGTACCACAATCTCCTTTCGAGGCATAATTTTGACGTACTCGTCGATATTCGGTCGTTCCGGCTTGATGGAGGAATAGCTCTTTCCTGCGATCATCCCCCTTGCGGCAAGGCGCATGATATTCTCGTTAGAGAGATATTCGTTTGCCGCGTATGTCGCGAGCAATACCAGTCCAAGCACAAAAGCTATCGCCACCGCCTCGATCAAAGACCAGGATGTGCTTTCCCTTGTAGCATTCTCCATACCTCGCCTCATCAAGACAAAATGTTTCCAGGTAGTAGTTCCTGCGCTACCCGATCTCCCATTCATGACCGACGGTGATGGCCACGGCGTCCTCCACCTTGATCAGCGACTTCTTTCCCTTATGCGGCAACGGCACTTTATGACTGCGGCAGAATGTGATGATCGCCGCCCCCAGTTCGGCCAGACGAAAGCTGTGATTCTCGATCTGGCCGTCGGCGCCGCTGATCATCAGGACCAAAGCCGGGTCCTCCTTGGGATCGTAAAGCATCGACAGCACATCGCCCTTGCCCATCGGGCGGTTGTGCAAGGCGGTATATTCCGTCAGCGCCCGCAACACTTCGGCCGTCGAAAATAGGATGCGCCGGTTTTCCTTGGGCACGGGCCGTCTCCGAAACTCAGCTAGGACTTGATCGCCTTCTTGGGCAGGTCGAGCTTGATGTGCAACTCCTTCAAGCGCTTGTCGTCGATCTCGGCGGGCGCTTGCATCAACAGATCCTGCGCTTGCTGATTCATCGGGAACAGAATCACTTCGCGAATATTGGGTTCGTCGGCCAGCAGCATGACGATGCGGTCGATGCCGGGCGCCGAACCGCCGTGCGGGGGCGCTCCATAGCGGAAGGCGTTCAGCATGCCGCCAAAGCGCCGCTCGACCTCTTCGGCCGGGTAACCCGCGATTTCGAAAGCCTTCAGCATGACCTCGGGACGATGGTTGCGGATGGCGCCCGACGACAATTCAACGCCATTGCAGACGATGTCGTACTGATAGGCCTTGATGGTCAAAGGGTCCTGGTTCAAAAGCGCATCCATGCCGCCCTGGGGCATCGAGAAAGGATTGTGGCTGAATTCGATCAGGCCGGTATCTTCGTTCAGTTCGTACATCGGGAAATCGACGATCCAGCAGAACTTGAAGACGTTTTGTTCCAGCAGCTCAAGCTCGTTGCAGATTTTGGTGCGCACGGCGCCCGCGAACTTGGCGGCAGCCAGCGGCTTGTCGCAGGCGAAGAAGACGGCATCGCCCGCCTTGACGCCCGTCTGCGCCATGATCTTGGCCAACCGGTCGGCATCCAGATTCTTGGCGATGGGTCCCTTGGCCCCTTCCGCCTCGAAAATGATATAGCCAAGACCGGCGGCGCCATTCTCGCGCGCCCAGTCGTTGAGCTTGTCGAAGAAGCTGCGGGGTTTCGTTGCCGCGCCAGGCGCCGGAATGGCGCGCACCACCGAACCCGCCTCGACGGCGCGGGCGAAAATGCCGAAGCCCGATCCTTGGAAGGCTTGCGTCACGTCGGCGATGATCAACGGATTGCGCAGGTCGGGTTTGTCGGAACCGTATTTCATCATCGCCTCGTCGAAGGCGATGCGCACGAAGGGCGGCTTGCAGACAGCGCGACCCTGGCCGAACTCCTCGAACACGCCGGCCAGCACCGGCTCGATGGCGGTGAAAACGTCGTCTTGCGTCACAAAGCTCATCTCGAAATCGAGCTGATAGAATTCGCCTGGAGAGCGGTCGGCACGGCCATCCTCGTCGCGAAAGCAGGGCGCAATCTGGAAATAGCGGTCGAAGCCCGCCACCATCAGCAACTGCTTGAACTGCTGAGGCGCTTGCGGCAGTGCATAGAACTTGCCGGGATGGATGCGCGACGGCACCAGATAATCCCTGGCCCCTTCCGGCGACGAAGCGGTCAGGATTGGTGTCTGGAATTCGGTGAAATTCTGCTCGATCATGCGTCGGCGCAAGCTGGCGATGACGTTCGAGCGCAACACCATATTGGCGTGAATCTTCTCGCGGCGAAGATCGAGGAAGCGGTACTTCAGGCGCATGTCCTCGGGAAATTCCTGCTCGCCCGCCACCATCATGGGCAGCGTGTCGGCAATGGACTGTATCTCGACGCCGTTCGCCACCACTTCGATGGCGCCGGTCGGCAGCTTGGGATTGACCGTATCGGCGGAACGCTTGACCACGCTGCCGGTAATCGTGACCACGCTTTCCGGCTTCAGCGATTCCAGAATCTTGAATGCCGGAGCCGACGTATCGGCCACGCACTGCGTCAGACCGTAATGGTCCCTGAGATCAACGAACAGCAGATTGCCGTGATCGCGCTTCTTATGCACCCAGCCGGAAATGCGAACATCCTTGCCCGCATCGGTTTCGCGCAGTTGGCCACAGGTATGGGTGCGATAAGCGTGCATGTCGGACTCTTTCAAACCAAGTCGATATTCAGAAAAAAGGCCCCCGGGACAGGTTGACACACGATCCCGGGGGCCTTGATGCGTACAAGAAGCCTATTCGGCCGCAGGAGCTGCGGGCGGCAACGCTTCTTGCGTGCCTCCAGCCATCTCGCGGTCGCGCTTGGCGGCGATTTCGCGCAAGCGGTTCATGACCGAGCCGGTACCGGCAGGGATCAAGCGACCCACGATGACGTTTTCCTTCAAGCCCACCAGATCGTCGATCTTGCCCGAGACGGCGGCCTCGGTCAGAACGCGGGTGGTCTCTTGGAACGACGCCGCCGAGATGAAGCTGTGCGTCTGCAAGCTGGCCTTGGTGATGCCCTGCAGAACCGGGATGCCCCTGGCCGGACGTCCGCCTTCGGCTTCCGTCTTGGCGTTCTCGACCGCGTAGTCGGAGCGGTCGACCTGCTCGCCGGTCAGCATCGTCGTGTCGCCTGGCTCCAGGATCTCGATCTTCTGCAACATCTGGCGGACGATCACCTCGATGTGCTTGTCGTTGATCTTCACGCCCTGCAGACGATAGACCTCCTGAATCTCGTTGATGAGATAGGCGGCCAAGGCCTCGACGCCCAGCACGCGCAGAATGTCGTGCGGAACCGGGTTGCCGTCGGTCAGAGGATCGCCGCGACGCACATAGTCGCCTTCCTGGATGGTGATGTGCTTGCCCTTGGGCACCAGGATCTCGACGCCCTCGCCATCTTCGGGCACCACCAGAACGCGGCGCTTGGACTTGTAGTCCTTGCCGAATTCGATGCGCCCGTCGATTTCCGCGACGATGGCGTAGTCCTTGGGCTTACGGGCTTCGAACAGCTCGGCGACGCGGGGCAGACCGCCCGTAATGTCGCGAGTCTTCGATCCTTCGCGCGGCAACTTGGCGATCACGTCGCCGGCATTGATTTCCTGGCCGTTGTCGACCGACAAAATCGTATCAACCGACATGTAATAGCGGGCCTCGGTGCCGTTGGGCAACTTGATGACATGGCCCTTGGCGTCCTTCAGCACGATGCGGGGCTTCAACTCGTTGCCCTTGGGCTGCTGCTTCCAGTCGATGACCACCTTGCTGGCGATGCCGGTGGCTTCGTCCAGCACTTCGCGCATCGAAACGCCTTCGACCAAGTCTTCGTAATGCACGATGCCCGCGCGCTCGGTCAGGATGGGCAGGGTGTACGGATCCCATTCCAGGATCTTGGCGCCCTTGACGACCTGTGCGTTCGGCTCGACCAACAGCTTGGCGCCGTAGGTCACGCGGTGGCGGGCACGCTCGCGGCCCGACGTGGCGTCGAGCAAGATGAGTTCGCAATTGCGGCTCATCACGATGGTGTTGCCGACCGAGTTCTTCACCACGTTTAGGTTGGTGAAGGTGGCCTTGGCGTCAAAGTTGGTGTCGATGGCCGAAGCCTCGGCGCCGCGCTGGGCGGCGCCGCCGATGTGGAAGGTACGCATGGTCAGCTGCGTGCCCGGCTCGCCGATCGACTGGGCGGCGATGACGCCCACCGCTTCGCCGGCGTTGACGGGCGTGCCGCGGGCCAGATCGCGGCCATAGCAGGCGGCGCAGATGCCGGTCTTGCTCTTGCAGGTCAGCACCGAACGGATGCCGACGATTTCAAGACCCGAATCCTCGATGCGCTCGACGGCCTCTTCGTCGATCAGATGGGCGGCAGGCACCAACACTTCGCCGCTCACCGGATGAACGATATCCAACGAGGCCGAACGGCCCAGGATGCGTTCGCCCAAACTGGCGATCACTTCGCCGCCTTCGACCACGGCCGAAACCGTGAAGCCTTCGGTGGTGCCGCAATCGGGTTCGGTGATGATGGCGTCTTGGGCAACGTCGACCAAGCGGCGCGTGAGATAACCCGAATTCGCCGTCTTCAAGGCGGTGTCGGCCAAGCCCTTGCGAGCGCCGTGGGTCGAGTTGAAGTACTCGAGCACCGACAGGCCTTCCTTGAAGTTCGAAATGATCGGCGTCTCGATGATTTCGCCCGAGGGCTTGGCCATCAGGCCGCGCATGCCCGCCAGCTGCTTCATCTGTGCCGCCGAACCGCGAGCGCCCGAATGGGCCATCATGTAGATCGAGTTGATGGGCTTGCCCGGCTCGATCTTGGAGATTTCCTTCATCATCTCCTCGGCCACCTTTTCGGTGCAGTGCGACCAGGCGTCAACCACCTTGTTGTACTTTTCACCTTGGGTGATCAGACCGTCCTGATACTGCTGCTCGAATTCCTTGACGCGGTCTTCGGTGTCGTTCACCAGCTTGGTCTTGGTGGCGGGCACGACCATGTCGTCCTTGCCGAACGAGATGCCGGCGGTGCAGGCGTGCTTGTAGCCCAGCGCCATCAGGCGGTCGGCGAAGATCACCGTCTCTTTCTGGCCGCAATGGCGGTAGACGATGTCGATGACGTTCTGGATGTCCTTCTTCGTGAGAAGACGGTTGATCAGGCTGAACGGCACGTTGGGATTACGGGGCAGAATTTCGGACAAAAGCATGCGGCCGGGCGTCGTGGTGACGATCTCGGTGATCGGCTTGCCCTCGGAATTGACGCCGCGGTAGCGGGCGCGCACCTTGGCGTGCAAGGTCACCGCCTTGGCGTCCAGCGCGTGCTGGATTTCGCCGATGTCGGTGAACACCATGTTCTCGCCCACATCGCCCGGAATCTCATGGGTGATGTAATAGATGCCCAGCACGATATCCTGGCTGGGCACGATAATCGGCTTGCCGTTGGCGGGCGACAGGATGTTGTTGGTGCTCATCATCAGCACGCGGGCTTCCAACTGCGCCTCAAGGCTCAGCGGAACGTGCACGGCCATCTGATCGCCGTCGAAGTCGGCGTTGAAGGCGGTGCAAACCAGCGGATGCAGCTGAATGGCCTTGCCCTCGATCAGCACCGGCTCGAAAGCCTGAATGCCCAACCGGTGCAAGGTGGGAGCGCGGTTGAGCATGACGGGATGCTCGCGGATCACCTCTTCCAAGATGTCCCACACTTCGGGACGCTCTTTTTCCACCATGCGCTTGGCCGCCTTGATGGTGGTGGCCAGCCCATAGCGCTCGAGGCGCGAATAGACGAAGGGCTTGAACAGTTCAAGCGCCATCTTCTTGGGCAGGCCGCACTGATGCAGCTTCAGTTCCGGGCCGACCACGATGACCGAACGGCCAGAGTAATCGACGCGCTTGCCCAACAGGTTCTGGCGGAAGCGACCCTGCTTGCCCTTCAGCATGTCGGCCAGCGACTTCAGCGGGCGCTTGTTGGCGCCGGTGATGGCGCGGCCACGCCTGCCGTTGTCAAATAGGGCGTCGACGGCTTCTTGCAGCATGCGCTTTTCGTTGCGCACGATGATGTCGGGTGCCCGCAACTCGATCAGGCGCTTCAAGCGGTTGTTGCGGTTGATGACGCGACGGTACAGGTCGTTCAAGTCCGAGGTGGCGAAACGACCGCCGTCCAGCGGCACCAAGGGGCGCAGCTCGGGCGGAATGACCGGAATCACTTCCAGGATCATCCATTCCGGCTTCGAACCCGATTCCAAGAAGGCTTCGATCAGCTTCAAACGCTTGACCAGCTTCTTGCGCTTGGCCTCGCTCGAGGTTTCGCGCAGATCGACGCGAACCTGTTCCTTTTCCTGCTCGAGATCGAGAGCGGACAGAATGATCTTCAGCGCTTCGGCGCCGATGCCCGCCTGGAAGGCGTCATCGCCATATTCTTCCTGCGCCTTCTGATACTGTTCCTCGCTCATCAGCTCGAACTGCTTAAGCGGCGTCAGGCCGGGTTCGACCACGACGTAATTCTCGAAATACAGAACGCGCTCGAGGTCCTTGAGCGGCATGTCGACCAAAAGGCCGATGCGCGACGGCAAGGACTTCAGGAACCAGATATGGGCGACTGGGCTGGCCAGTTCGATATGGCCCATGCGCTCGCGACGAACCTTGGCCAGCGTGACTTCAACGCCGCACTTCTCGCAGGTGATGCCGCGATATTTCATGCGCTTGTACTTGCCGCACAAGCATTCGTAATCCTTGATCGGCCCGAAGATGCGGGCGCAGAACAAGCCGTCGCGCTCGGGCTTGAAGGTGCGGTAGTTGATGGTTTCCGGCTTCTTGATTTCGCCGTAGGACCACGAGCGGATGCGCTCGGGGCTGGCGATCGAAATCTGCATTTGGTCGAAGCTCTGCGTGCCCCGGACCTGGCCGAAAATCTTCATTAATTCGTTCATGTGTCGACTCCGTTCCTGGCCTTGGGCTTAGAATTCTTTCTGGATCAGCTCGACATTGAGCCCCAGAGAATGCAGTTCCTTGACCAGCACGTTGAAGGATTCCGGAATACCGGCTTCGAAATTGTCGTCGCCACGCACGATGGCCTCGTAGACCTTGGTACGGCCCGAGACGTCGTCCGACTTGACGGTCAGCATTTCCTGCAGCGTATAGGCGGCGCCATAGGCTTCCAAAGCCCAGACCTCCATTTCGCCGAAACGCTGTCCGCCGAACTGCGCCTTGCCGCCCAAGGGCTGCTGGGTGACCAGCGAGTAGGGGCCGATCGAGCGGGCGTGGATCTTGTCGTCCACCAAATGGTGCAGTTTCAGCATGTAGATGTAGCCCACCGTCACCTTGCGGTCGAAGGGCATGCCGGTACGTCCGTCGGTCAGGGTCACCTGCCCCGACGAGGAAAGACCGGCACGTTCCAGCATGGTGACGATGTCGGACTCGCGGGCGCCGTCGAACACCGGCGAAGCGATGGGCACGCCGGGCCGCAGGTTTTCGGCCAGTTCCATCACTTCGTCGTCGGAAAGATTGGCGATGTCGGTCTTGAAGACCTTCTCGCCGTACATTTCCTTCAACCAAGCGCGAAGGCTGGCGGGCTTTTGCGTCTCGCGCTTGACCTGATCGCACAGTTGGCCGATTTCACGGCCCAAGCCCGCGCAGGCCCAGCCGAGATGGGTTTCCAGAATCTGGCCCACATTCATGCGCGAAGGCACGCCCAGGGGATTCAGCACCAGATCGACGGGCGTTCCGTCTTCCAGATGCGGCATGTCCTCCGAGGGCAGAATGCGCGAAATGACGCCCTTGTTGCCGTGACGACCGGCCATCTTGTCGCCGGGCTGCAGCTTGCGCTTCACAGCCACGAAAACCTTGACCATCTTCATCACGCCGGGAGGCAGCTCGTCGCCGCGCTGCAGCTTCTCGACCTTGTTTTCGAAACGGGCCTGCAGCTTGTCGATGCTGTCGTCGAAGGCGCGCTTCAGCTCTTCCACTTCGCTCATGGCCGCATCGTCGGCCACGGTGATGTGGCGCCACTGATGGGGCGGCATGGCGTCAAGCACGGATTCTTCCAACAGCGTGCCCTGCTTGGCGTGCTTGGAACCGCCGCCCGCCGTCTGGTTGAGCAACAGCTCGCGCAGGCGGACATGGAAGCTGCGTTCCAGAATGGCGCGTTCGTCGTCGCGATCCTTGGCCAAACGCTCAATGTCGGCGCGTTCGATGGCCAAAGCGCGTTCGTCCTTCTCAACGCCGCGGCGCGAGAAGACGCGAACTTCGACGATGGTTCCGTTGACGCCCGGCGGCACGCGCAAGCTGGTGTCGCGCACGTCGGAGGCCTTTTCGCCGAAGATGGCGCGCAGCAGCTTTTCTTCCGGCGTCATCGGGCTTTCGCCCTTCGGCGTCACCTTGCCGACCAGAATGTCGCCCGGCTTGACGTCGGCGCCGATATAGACGATGCCCGCTTCGTCGAGGTTCTTCAGCGCGTCTTCGCCCACGTTGGGAATGTCGCGGGTGATTTCTTCCTGACCCAGCTTGGTGTCGCGGGCCATGACTTCGAATTCCTCGATATGGATCGAGGTAAAGACGTCATCGCGCACGATGCGCTCGTTGATCAGGATCGAATCTTCGAAGTTGTAGCCGTTCCAGGGCATGAAGGCGACCAGGGCGTTGCGGCCCAGGGCCAGCTCGCCCAACTGGGTCGAGGGTCCGTCGGCGATGATGTCGCCCATACTGACGATGTCGCCCACCTTCACCAGCGGCTTTTGCGTGATGCAGGTGTTCTGGTTCGAGCGCTGGAACTTCAGCAGGTTGTAGATATCGACGCCCGAGGCCGAGGCGCTGGTCTCCTCGGTGGCGCGGATCACGATGCGGGTGGCGTCCACCTGATCGATGACGCCCGAACGCTTGGCAGCGATGGCGGCGCCGGAATCCCTGGCCACCGCTTCTTCCATGCCGGTGCCGACCAAGGGCGCTTCGGCGCGCAGAAGCGGAACCGCCTGACGCTGCATGTTCGATCCCATCAGGGCGCGGTTGGCGTCGTCGTTCTCAAGGAAGGGAATGAGAGCGGCGGCCACCGAAACCAACTGCTTGGGGCTGACGTCGGCCAAGGTGATTTCCGAAGGCGGCAGCATCAGGAATTCGCCGCCTTGACGGCAGCTGACCAGGGTCTCGGTGAAGTGGCCCTTGGCGTCCAGCGCCGCATTGGCCTGGGCGATGGTGTACTTGCTTTCTTCCATGGCCGACAAATAGATCACGTCGTCGGTCACGCGCCCGCCGGTCACCTTGCGGTACGGCGTTTCGATGAAGCCGTATTGATTGACGCGGGCGAAGGTGGCCAGCGAATTGATCAGGCCGATATTCGGACCTTCCGGCGTCTCAATCGGGCAAATGCGCCCGTAATGGGTGGGATGCACGTCGCGCACTTCGAAACCGGCGCGCTCGCGGGTAAGACCTCCCGGCCCCAGGGCCGACAGGCGGCGCTTGTGGGTGATTTCCGACAACGGATTGGTCTGATCCATGAACTGCGACAGCTGCGACGAGCCGAAGAACTCGCGCACGGCGGCCGCCGCAGGCTTGGCGTTGATCAGGTCATGCGGCATCACGGTATCGATATCGACCGAACTCATGCGCTCGCGGATGGCGCGCTCCATGCGCAGCAGGCCCAGGCGGTACTGGTTTTCCATCAACTCGCCCACCGAGCGAACGCGACGGTTGCCCAGGTTGTCGATGTCGTCGATCTCGCCCTTGCCGTCCTTCAGTTCGACCAGAACCTTGATGACGCCCAGGATATCGTCCTTGCGCAGGACGCGCATGGTGTCGGGAATGTTCGAGAATCCCAAACGAGCATTCAGCTTCACGCGGCCCACGGCCGACAGGTCGTAACGCTCGGAATCGAAGAACAGGCCCTGGAACAGCGCTTCGGCGGTTTCCAAGGTGGGCGGCTCGCCCGGACGCATGACGCGGTAAATGTCGATCAGCGCTTCTTCGCGACAGGTGTTCTTGTCCACGGCCAGCGTGTTGCGCATATAGGCGCCGACATTGACGTGGTCGATGGCCAGCACCGGCAGTTCGGTGATGCCCGCCTTTTCCAACTCGTTCAAGATGGCGTCGGTCAACTCGTCGCCCGCCTCGACGAAGATTTCGCCGGTCTTCTCGTTGATCAGGTCATTGGCCGCATAGACGCCGATCAGGTCCTCGTGCGTGACCATGTATTCGTCAAGCCCGCCTTCCTTCAGCTTCTTGGCGACGCGCAGCGTCATCTTGGTGCCGGCCTCGGCCATCACCTTGCCCGACTTGGCGTCAACCAAGTCGTGAGTGAGCTTGACGCCCTTCATGCGCTCAGGCTCGAAGGTGGTGCGCCAGCCTTTCTTGCCGCGCTTGTAAAGCGTGGTGTTGTAGAAATAGCCCAGCATTTCTTCCCTGGACATGCCCTTGGCGAGCGTCAGGTCGAAGGGGCGGCTTTCGGCGGCCTTCTTGGCGCGCATCTTGGCGGTCTCTTCCGAATCCAGCGCGTAGAGCAGCGTGGTCACGGGCAGCTTGCGCCTGCGGTCGATGCGCACATAGACCAAATCCTTGGCGTCGAATTCGAAATCGAGCCACGAGCCGCGATAGGGAATCACGCGCGCCGCGAACAGATACTTGCCCGAGCTGTGGGTCTTGCCCTTGTCGTGGTCGAAGAAGACGCCGGGGCTGCGATGCATCTGCGAGACGATGACGCGTTCGGTGCCGTTGATGACGAAGGTGCCGTTGGCGGTCATGAGCGGCATGTCGCCCATGTACACGTCCTGCTCCTTGATGTCGCGGATCGAGCGCGAGCCGGTCTCCTCGTCGACGTCCCAAACGACGAGACGCAGGGTCACCTTCAACGGAGCGGCAAAGGTCATGCCGCGCTGCTGGCACTCGTCGACGTCGTATTTCGGCGCTTCCAGTTCGTAGCGCACGAATTCAAGCGTGCCGCGCTCGGAAAAATCCTTGATCGGAAAGACCGATTTGAAGACTTCCTGCAGCCCGGATTCGTCGCGCTTCTCGGGCGGCGTGTCCATTTGCAAAAAGCGATCGTAGGAGCTTTTCTGCACCTCGATCAGGTTCGGCATGGGCGCGATGGACGGAATCCGTCCGAAACTTTTGCGAATCCGCTTGCGACCCGTGTAGGACTTAGCCATTGCCGCTCCTTATCATCAAACTGTCAATCCAGCACCCTGTTAGGAACTTCAATCTCCCGCCCGGGCACTCTCAAGGCGGAAAACGCCCGGAAGCCGAAGGGGTTTCCCCCTTCGGCGCCGGGTTCAGAGATAGGTACTTACTAGCAGCAAAGCGAGGTCTTACTTGACTTCGACCTTGGCGCCAGCGTCTTCCAACTGCTTCTTCAGCTTGGCAGCCTCGTCCTTCGAAACGCCGTCCTTGACGTCCTTGGGAGCGCCTTCGACCAGATCCTTGGCTTCCTTGAGGCCAAGGCCGGTGATGGCGCGGACTTCCTTAATCACGTTGATCTTCTTCTCGCCGCCATCAACCAGGACGACGGTGAATTCGGTCTTCTCTTCGACCGGAGCGGCGGCCGGACCGGCAGCGGCGGCAACGGCCACCGGAGCGGCGGCGGAAACGCCCCACTTTTCTTCCAGCATCTTCGACAGCTCGGCCGCCTCGAGGACGGTGAGGGCCGAAAGTTCGTCAACCAGCTTGGCAAGATCAGCCATTTTACTAACTCCTTATTGCAGCTTGAATTCTGGGTTGTTGCGGTTTGGCTTTTAAGCGGCTGCGCCTTGATCTGCCTTGGCCTTGAGAACCCGGGCGAGCTGACCCGCCGGAGCCTGGAGAACGCCAGCGATACGGGTCGCAGGCGTCTGCACCATGCCGACGATCTTGCCGCGCAACTCGTCGAGCGAAGGCAGAGTGGCCAGGGCTTTCACGCCCTCCACACCCAGAACCTTGCTTCCGAGGGCGCCGCCCACGATCACCAGCTTCTCATTGGTCTTGGCGAATTCGACGGCGATCTTGGCCGCTGCCACAGGGTCCTTCGAATAGGCAATCGCCGTAGGACCCTTGAACAGATCGGCCAGCGTATCGTACGCCGTATCCTTCAAGGCGAGACGCGTAAGCCGATTCTTAGTCACCTTGAAGCTGGCCCCAGCCGCGCGCATCTTGCTCCGCAGAGCGGTCATTTCAGCCACCGTGAGTCCCATGTAATGGGTCACGACGACCAGACCGGTCTCGGCGAAGGATCCGTGCAGTTGTTCGACCAGTTGCTTCTTTTGGTTCCGGTCCACGGTTTACGTCTCCGCTTTATTTGGACGTTTCGGATTTCTCCGTCCCGTCCATCTCTGACGAGGGCCAAAGGGGCGAACTTGCCCTTTCGGCCCGGCTCGCCTGTCCCAGAAGTTCCAGCCGCACCCCTTTGGGGGAACGTTGGTTTGCCTCTGTCTATGCGGGCGGTCACCCTTTGAATGCCCCCGATTGGGCATACCCACAGTCTCGGACAGGTTTTGGAAGGAAGCCCGAAAGCATCCTTCCCCCGCCAGCACCGGCCTGAACCGGCGCTGATGGAAACTTGTTGCCTTAGGCGGCGCCGCTTAAGCTGGGAATGTCCAGCTTGACGCCCGGCCCCATGGTCGAGGACAGCGACACCTTCTTCAGGTACGTGCCCTTGGCGCCCTGCGGCTTGGCCTTGTTGATGGCATCCACGAAGGACTTCACATTCTCGACCAGTTGCACTTCGGTGAAGCTGGCCTTGCCGATGCCGGCATGCACGATGCCGGTCTTCTCGGCGCGGAACTGCACCTGACCGCCCTTGGCCGCCTTGACGGCGTCGCCGACATTCATGGTCACAGTGCCCAGCTTGGGATTGGGCATCAGGCCGCGCGGACCCAGCACCTTACCCAGCTTGCCAACCAAACCCATCATGTCGGGGGTGGCGATGACGCGGTCGAAATCCATCTGGCCAGCCTGAACCTTTTCGGCCAAGTCGTCGGCGCCCACGATGTCGGCGCCCGCCTTGCTGGCTTCGTCGGCCTTGGCGCCCTTGGCGAACACGGCCACGCGCACCGTCTTGCCGGTGCCGTTGGGAAGATCGACGACGCCGCGCACCATCTGGTCGGCGTGACGCGGATCGATGCCCAGATTGAGCGCGATCTCGATGGTTTCGTCGAACTTGGCGGTCGCCCGCGCCTTGATCATCTTGATCGCCTGATCGACCTTGTAGAAGGCGTTGCGATCAATGCCCTCTTGGGCCTTCTTCGTACGTTTTCCGAGAGCCATTGGCCTACTCCACCACTTCCATGCCCATCGAGCGGGCAGAACCGACGATCATGCGGCTGGCCGCCTCGACGTCGGTGCAATTGAGGTCCTGCATTTTCTTGGCGGCGATTTCGCGGATTTGCTCCATCGTCACCTTGCCCACCTTGTCGCCGCGCCCAGGGGTTTTCGTGCCCTTCTGGATGCCCGCCGCCTTCTTCAGGAAGTAGGTGATGGGCGGCGTCTTGGTGATGAAGGTGAAGGTACGGTCGGAAAAGGCCGTGATCACCACCGGAATGGGCATGCCGGGTTCAAGCTGCTGGGTCGCCGCATTGAACGCCTTGCAGAACTCCATGATGTTCAAGCCGCGCTGGCCCAACGCCGGACCCACGGGGGGCGACGGGTTGGCCTTGCCGGCCGGAATTTGCAGTTTGATATAGCCAATAATCTTCTTTGCCATGGTACCACCTCAGATAGATGGGCCGAAGCCCAGGGTGTGCGCGGTGCGGCGTGGCAAGCCTCCCGCGCTGTTTGCTCCTAGACCTTCTCGACCTGGGAGTATTCCAGCTCCACCGGAGTCGAGCGGCCGAAGATCGACACGGCCACTTTGAGCCTTGCCTTGTCTTCGTCCACTTCCTCGACGAAACCGTTGAACGAGGTAAACGGGCCGTCGCTGACGCGAACCTGCTCGCCAACCTCGAAACTGATCGAGGGCTTCGGACGTTCGATGCCCTCTTGAACCTGCTTCATGATGCGCTCGGCTTCGGCATCGGTGATCGGCGAAGGCCGTCCGCGCCCGCCCAGAAAACCGGTAACCTTCGGCGTATTCTTCACCATGTGCCAAGCGTCGTCGTTCAGATCCATCTTGATCAGAACATAGCCCGGAAAAAACTTGCGCTCGGCGTTCACCTTGGAACCGCGGCGCACCTCGACGACTTCCTCGACCGGCACCAAGACCTGATCGAAAAGCGAAGCCATGCCCTTCTGCTCGGCCTGCTCCTTGATGGACTGGGCCACCTTCTTTTCGAAGCCCGAATAGACATGAATGACGTACCAACGCATCGCCACGGTCGTCACGCTCCCAAACCGAAGATCAATCGCACGAATTGCGAGATCATGAAATCAACCACGAAAAAGAAAATAGCCGTCAGAAAGACCATGACGAACACCATCGCGGTCGAAATCGACGTTTCCTTGCGCGACGGCCAGGTAACCTTGTTGGTTTCCTGACGGACTTGCCGGACGAACTGGCCTGGTGTGATGTTTGCCATCTCTCTTTTCGTCTAAGCTCTACTGTTCTGGCGCTGCTGCCGACTGGCAGGAGTGGAGGGGCTCGAACCCCCAACCCCCGGTTTTGGAGACCGGTGCTCTACCAGTTGAGCTACACTCCTAGGGCCGACGCCGCATGGCCGGGAGCGAATCCCGGGCCAAGCGGCAATTCCAGCTATTCGATAATCTTGGCGACGACGCCGGCGCCGACCGTACGGCCACCCTCGCGGATGGCGAAACGCAGGCCTTCGTCCATGGCGATGGGGGCGATCAGATCGACTTCCATCGCGACATTGTCGCCGGGCATGATCATTTCAACGCCTTCCGGCAGCTTGATCGTTCCCGTCACGTCGGTCGTGCGGAAATAGAACTGCGGACGGTAGTTCGAGAAGAACGGAGTGTGACGACCGCCTTCTTCCTTCGTCAAAATGTAGGCCTCGGCCTTGAACTTGGTGTGCGGCGTGATCGAACCGGGAGCCGCCAGAACCTGGCCGCGCTCGATGTCTTCACGCTTGGTGCCGCGCAGAAGAGCGCCGATGTTGTCGCCCGCCTCGCCCTGGTCCAGCAGCTTGCGGAACATTTCGACGCCCGTCACCGTGGTCTTGGTGGTCGGACGCAGGAACTACTACCTGGAAACATTTTGTCTTGATGAGGCGAGGTATGGAGAAT